>JAFSWV010000004.1 GCA_017444325.1 bacterium
GCCAGTGGGAACGAAAGGCAGCGAGGAGAAATAGAGCGCCGTGATGTCTTTCAGCGACCAGCGGTTCAGAAGCTTCGCGCCTTTGCACAAACGCTGAAGGTCAAGAAGATGCAGCTGATATTCGCCGGCAAGATCGCCCACCACATAGAAGTGGCCGAGGTAAAAATCCTTGTGCGTATAGCCTTCCGTGTGGAGGCGTCTGGCGATGTGCGCTATCCTGGAAATGAGTTCTTTCTTTTGCCTGAAGTCAAGCCTTAAGCCGTCGCGGAGATGATCCTCGACTGTTTTGCCAGGAGGCAGGGATTCAGTGAGCAGGAAGGAGGCCTTCTCTTTTATGCCTTTGAACTTTTCGCCGAAGACTCTGAAAGGCGTGTTCTTGATGCCGAGGGCGTCGCAGATCTCCATCGCCTTCCACTCCAACCTAGCGTTGCTCATTCTTCTGCCGTGGCGCCAGAATTCAAGCAGCGCGTCTTTCAGCTTCATGCCGAAGTGACGCTTGAGATAATAAGTGCTCCAGCCGGCGTGGATCTTGACGACCGTGCGGCCTTTCTTCCTGGTGACATGCTCCCTGGATTCGATCTCATAATAATCCTTGAAGTCAGCCGGCAAAACTTCCTTCATGCTGGCATATTGCGCGACGTTCACAACGATGTTGCCGACTTTCTGGTACTGGCCGTAATTCTTCTTGATGCAGATGCGGTGCACTTTGCGCAGACGCTTCCTTTCCTCTTCGGTCAAGGGGGCTCGCTTGGCCCCGGGGAAATTGGAGCGGCGGCAGTACAAAACGTACATTCTCAAACGCTCCCTGAGAGGCCAGAGTTCCCAGAAAAGATAGCGGTTAAGGAAAGCCAGGTCATGGGCTGAATAGCGCCTGAAGATCCAGGGGAAACGCCTCAGCATGGAAAGCATGAAATCGTTAAGGCAATAGGCTTTCTCAACGTCGATGAGAGTAACGCCCCACTCAAGATTATTGGGATCAAAGAAAATGTGCTTGCCGAAGAGTTGCAGCCCGAAAACACCGTGACGGTGGGCCCTGCGCAAAGTTCCAGCCAAACATTTTGTCAGGCTGCGAACCGTATTCTGACGCTCTTCCTCGCTAAGGGAAGGAGCAACATACGTCTGCCAATGATCAAGTGGAATGTGATTATCGAGGTTAGCGGTCATGAGGTATCCGCACCAGTAGCCTTTCCACTGAGCCTCGCAGTAAGCGAGTATCTTGGGAACTTTCAGTCCCCTTCTGCTCATGCGGCACATGTTGATGTACTCGCGCCTGAGCTCCTTCATGCCCTTCCCATAAGCGCGCTTCAAATAGACTTTGCCGCTGGGACAGATTGAGCGGAAGCCGGCTTCCATCTGCAGGGAGTCGATTCGCCTTATGTTGCCGCGCTTCTCGTGCACGCGCATAACCATCACTTCCGGGACTTCCTGACCGGCTTCGCGCTTCTTCTGGACTTCCTCGAAGGTCATGACGTGCGTGAAGGTCTTGTATCCGTTCCTGATTAGATAAGCCCTGGCGCCCGGCGAGAAATAGCGGTACATGACTTCCGGTACGAAGCCCCTGCCCATCAGGTAATGCATAAAGAACTGGTTTATGGTCTGGAGCAGGAAGATGACCGCGAAGATCAGAAGCCAGACTTTGCAGAAGTAGGCGATCAAGGACGTCATCTTTTTCTGGAATTCAAGTTTCAGCGCGCCTTCGCAGAACACCAGCGGAAGATCGTTGGTCCCGTGGAATTCGCTTAGCCTCAGGGATGATTCCGCCTTCTTTTCCTTTCCGCCGTCGATCCTGATAACGGCCCAAAAACCGTTGGATCTCGGAATGAGGTAATTTTGCAGAAGATTATTGAGACCAAGTTACCTCCAGCGCTTGAACTGTTCCTCGATCGTTAAGGGCGGCTTCAGCGTAAATCCGTTGTTTTCAAAACGCCCCTCGCTGTTGCGGAACAATCTGCGGTCGAGGCCCTGGGAAGCGGCTTCGTTCCTGAGCGCCGCGGAATAAAGATCCTCGTCGGCAGCTTCCTTTAACCTTTCGTAACGTCCGGTGCAACTTTCCGGCGCGACAGCTAGGAAGTAGAGGTCGCGGTAATCGGCAATTATCCCCTCTTCCTTAGCATGGTCCAAAATCTCGTTCTTTTCCTGCCACCATTCCCAAGCTGCTTCTTCGGAACTGACCGCCTCAACCCAGAAGAATTCATGCCTTGGCCGCTTAAGGGCGTTCGTGGGGGCGTTGATAAAAGACCCCTTCTCGAATTCAATGTTGCTGCCGTCAACGTAGCGGCGCTTCATTGTGCTGGAGCAGGGAGAAAGCAAAACTCTCTTAACGGCTTTCAGGTAAGCTTCCCTCGCCTCTTTGCCGAAGCTTTTCAACTGATCGCTGAATTCCTCGTTGGTCTGGTAAACGTAAGAGCGCCCCTGGGTAAAGAATTCCTTCAGTTCGTTGGGATTTTCCGGTTTGCGCCAGGCGTGAAGCTCAGGCATCAGCTCCTGGTAAGCCCTGTAATTGTCCGCCATTCTGAAATAGCGGAGCTTTTTCGCGAGATGGCGTTCGGAGCGGTTCAGCTGATTGTAGTAGTAGCCGAGCAGCAATAGGATCGTAAGTCCCGGAACGAGCCAGAAGAGATAAATGAGACGACTACGCATAACTTACTTCCCTACGCAAAACTCCCCGAAGATTATGTCGAGTATCTCATTCGGCGTCTTTTGTCCGGTGACTTCCCAAATGGAAGCCAGCGCCAGCTCCAATTCTTTCGCGCACAATTCCAGATATTCTCCGGAAGCGAAACCTGATTCCGCGGCTTTCAGGTTTTTCAGCGCGTTTTTCAGAAGCTCGCAGTGCCTTGCTTTCAGAAGGATGACGTTCTCCTCGCCGCTCAAAACCTTTTCCGCGGTCGTCTTCAAAAACTCCCTGACAACATCTAGCCCTTCCCCGCTGACCGCGGAGGAAAGCAGTGTCCCGGAAGCGTCCTTGTTTTCCATCAGGTCGCTCTTCGTCCTGAGCACGAGGACCGGTTTTACGGCCTGCCATTTCTTGATCTCTTTTTCTTCCGAAGCGCTTACCTTCTTGGTGCCGTCGACGGTCCAGATCACGGCGTCGGCCTTGTCAAGAGTTTCTATGGCGCGTGCCACTCCCAGCGCTTCGACCGTGCCTCTCGTCTTTCTCAAGCCGGCGGTGTCAAGAAGCGTGATGTTCAAGCCGGAAACTTCCAGTTCCGCGCTCAGGGTGTCCCTGGTCGTGCCGGCCACGTTCGTGACAAGAGCGCGCTCTTCATTTATGAGCGCGTTGAAAAGGCTCGACTTCCCGGCGTTCGGTTTCCCGGCGATAGCGACTATCAAACCGTCGCGGATCTTGGCGGAAACTTCCGCGTTCTTTAGAATATTGCCTATCTCTTCCCTGGCTTCCGAGACGGCGTTTTTCCAAGTGGAGGTGTCTTCAGCCACATCGTCGGAAAATTCTATGGCGCCCTGGATATGGGCGAAAACACGGCTTAATTTTTCGGAAACGGGATCGAGCTTGGCCTTAAGGTCGCCTCTCTGCAGCCTCCAGGCCGCGCTGAGATGTTTTTCGCCGTTCGCCCTGATCAGTTCGTCGACGCCTTCGCACTGCGTAAGGTCCATCTTCCCGTTGAGGAAAGCCCTTCTGGTAAACTCTCCCGGAGGCGCGGCCACGGCGCCGGAGCAAAGGGCGGAAGCGAGCAGCTTCTCAAGTATCGCGGGATTGCCGTGGCAGAAGATCTCGGCGTAGTCCTCGCCGGTATAGCTCTTGGGCGCGCGCGCGAAAAAGGCCAGCCCGCTGTCTATGGCTTCGCCGGAAGCGTTCAAAAGATCCCCGAAACGCAGCCTGAAATCTCCCATAGTCTTCGCTTTTCTTCCGCTTCTGGCTGTAAAGAGCCTGTCCATGACGCTTTCCGTCATAGGTCCGCTCAAGCGGAGGACGCCGATGGCGCCTCTGCCCCGGGCGGTCGCGATCGCCGCTATGGTATCAAAGGCTGCCTGCATTAAGGGAGAATTAGTCTTTTTTGTATTGGAGATAAGTGGTCTGCGCCATCGTCAGAAGCTGGTTGACGAACCAGTAAAGCACGAGGCCAGACGGCATGTTGTAGAAAAGCACCGTGAAGATGATAGGCATGAAGTACATCATTTTCTGCTGGCTCGCGTCGCCCATCTTCGGAGTGAGCATCTGCTGCGCCACCATGCCGAGACCCATAGCGATGGCCAGAGGATGGATGGGGAATCCGAAGATCGCGCCGACTTTGTCGGGCAGAGAAAGGTCCGCGATCCAAAGGAAGGGCGTCTTGTGCAGCTCGATGGCGTTCGACAAGGCCTGGTAGAGAGCGACAAAGATAGGCAGCTGGATGAGCATCGGCAGACATCCGCCCATCGGATTGTATCCGTATTTGCGGTACAGAAGCATCATCTCTTCCTGCTGCTTCTTGGGATCGTCTTTGTATTTTTCCTGGATGGCTTTGATCTCGGGCTGAAGCTTCTGCATCTTCTTCATGGCCATCGTGCTCTTCGTGGTCAGAGGCCACAGAAGGATCTTGATGATGACGGTCAGGATTATGATGGATATGCCGTAGCTGCCGACGTAGCGGTAAGTGAGCTTAAGGCCGTACTGCATCAGCCAGGTGGCGATGACGGAGTACCAGCCGAGGTCGATGATCTTCACGTAATTGCTGCCGCAAACCATCTCCTTGTCGAGAGCTTTCAATCTTTCGTACTGCTTCGGTCCGGTGTACAGCGTCCCCTGCCACTGGAAAGATTCCCCGGGCTTGAGTTCCGGAACATGGTAGGTCAAGATGGCGGAAAGCCAGCCGGCTTTCTTGTCGCTGCGGAAACCGGTCTCGAGTTTTGAGGCCTGGTGCTTGGAGCTGAGGGCGTGCACGAAATAACGGTTGCCAATGGACGCCCAGATAACGCTTCCGTCAAGGGTCTTGCTGTCTTTGCCAGGATTGAAGCGCTTGATCTTTTCTTTGCCGTCCTCGTTGAGATAACTGACGGTCAGGCTTCTGACGGGTGGGCGCTCCTTGACTTCGTTGAGCTTGTCTATCGTTCCGAGCCAGAGCTTAAGGTCCCTGGCGGGAACAACGCTTTCGCCGGCGTTGCGAAGCGTTATGGAAACTTCGGTGAGATAATTGCTGACGGAAAGAGTGTAGGCTTTCGCCACTTCCACGCCGTCGTTAAATTTGCCGGAAAAAGAAAGAGTCCTTTCAAAAGCGGCGTCACCCTGGGAAAAAGAGAGCGCTCCGCCGGGAAGTTCGCCGTAGCTGTAGATCCTAAGCGGCAGTTCGTATTCCGCGGATTCCTTGCTGACGGTGTCGTAAGTTTCTTTTATGACTTTGTCGCCGGTGGGAAAAAGCTCGACTCCGCTGATGTCCCCCAGCTGCTGGTCGAAGCTGATCTTCAGAAGATTGTTTGAAACGGAGCTTACGGATTCTCCCGTGTAGCCTTCGATCGTCGAAAGGGCGGAAAATGAGCCGCTGCCCGGCGCCGCCATGCTCTGAGTGGTCTGAGTTTTGGGCGTCTCGCTCTTAGCGGCTTCCTTTTTGTTCTTCATCTGCGTGAAGAAGAGCAAAAAAACCAAAGCCAGCAAGGCCACGCCTATAAGTTTGTCTCTATCCATAAAAAAATCAGCTCAAAATAAAAGTTTTTAAGGTACCGGGTCGTAACCTCCGGGATTGAAAGGATTGCAGCGCAGTATGCGCCAGACGGTCAAACACAATCCTTTTATCAGTCCGTGTTTTCTCAAAGCTTCCAGGGCGTACTGCGAGCAGGTCGGCGTAAAGCGGCAGCAGCGCGGCAAAAGGGGCGAGATGCAGGCTCGGTAAAACTTCACCAGGGCTATCATAAGCCTTGCTCCCAAGCTCGGAGGAGGCAGCTCCTCCGCTTTGGAAACAACTCCCGCGGAAACGCACACCTTCCGCCATTCCTTGACCAGCTCTTCCCAGGGAAGCTCGATAAGGCCTTTCTTAGCCACCACGACGCCCCTGAAGGGAGCGTAGCTTTCCTGAGCGAGCCTTACTACTTCCCTCAGGCGCCTTTTGACGCGGTTGCGCATAAAAGCCTTCGGGTAGTCCCTTTTGCGGGCCACCACGGCGATCTGCCAAGAGTCGCAGCCTTCCGTATCGTAAGCCAGGTACAGGTGTCTGCCCCTTGCGATCTTCCCGCCTTTAAAGATCAAATCAAAAGCCTTCTGGCCCTTGAGTTTCCTTTCCCTAGGAAAAGAAAACGACGGTTTTGTCACCGTCGTTTCGTACTTTTTTCCGCTTTTCAAGCCTTTAGGCGGACAGACGGACGCGGCCGTGGGCTCTGCGTCTGGCAATTACGGCGCGGCCACCGCGGGTGCTCATGCGCGCGCGGAAACCATGGGTCCTTTTGTGACGCAGCGTATGGGGCTGGAACGTTCTTTTCATTTTTATCCTCCTTTAAAAGTTAATTTCAAAATGATTAGTATGAGGATTATACTAAAACGCCCTCTTAATTGCAAACCACCCCCCCAGACAAAAAAAGCCCCGGCCGAGGCCGGGGCTTTTTTCATAAGACCAAAAGGACTTAGCGCTGCTTTCTCAGGAAGGCCAGGCCAACCAGAGCCAGGAGGCCTAAGAAGGCCGGTTCCGGGACCTGCACTTCGTACTTAACGTCCTTAAGGAGCAGGAAGCGCGGCTCTCCGGTCTCATTGGGCTTGGCCTCCAGCTGGATGCCCGCCAAATTGGGATAATCTATGGTTACGTCGGGGTAGTACTTGTCGAAGCCCATGCCGTTGTCGTAGTGGTCCACCACCAGCATGTGGTTGGCGACGCCGTAAAGGTGCGTCTTGCCTTCCTCGTCGTTGAAGAGTTCCACGACGAACTTCTTCCAGGCGTTGTGGTCACCCAGCGTCATGCAGTCGTACTTAGAGCCGTTGACATAGAGGTAGTAGCGGTGAGAATAAGTCTCTTCGGCCTTGCTTCTGCCGAAATACACTGTCTGCCTACTGTCCTCGTTGAGAACGGAGAAGCCTATGCCGCCGTCTTTATAGTAAGCCTTCAGGCTCATTCTCAGTTTGGCGTTCGGATAATCGAACATATCCCTGGGAACAGAGACCGCGATGCCGCACTTGGGTGTCGCTTCCGTGTCGTTGTTGACGGCGAAGTAGACCGCGTTGGATTCGAAGCCGACGCCGTCGTAGTAGTCGATGATGGTCGCTTCCAAATTGGGAGCGTTGTCCCCTACCTGGATGAATTCCGGATTGACGTTGAAAAGCGACTGCCCGGGAGAATACTGGGAGAAATCGTCCTCGAAGAAGGTCTCCCAATTCTCCTCTTCGTCGTCCACGACGTAAGAGACTTTCAAATTGGAGAAATAGGAGGCTTCCCTAGCTTCGTTGTTCTTCGTCCAGGAAGTGAAACAGATGTAGGTGGGTCTGTAGCCCTGATAGGTCAGGGCGTTGCAGCGGCCTCTGTAGATGTCAAAATAGCTCTGGTCGTCGGACCAAACCGTGAAGTAGGCAAGGTCGCAAACGGAAAGATCCAGGCACAGCTCGAAATTGTACCAGTTGCCGTCCGTGGGAATGCCCTTGAATTTCGCCAGATTCCAGCCCAGGTCGCCGCTGGAGACGTAGAAGCGTTCGTCGCCCTTGTTGACGGCGTCGCTGACTATTTCGCCAAGGTTGTAGCCGTAGTGCGCGAGATAGGCGTTGTTCTTATTGTCGGGTCCGCCGTTCAGGCCGAAGCGCGCCATGCAGGCGCCGTTGACGTTGGCGATCCTCAGTTCCGTGAAGGGCGCGGCTTTGACGCGGCCCTCGATCTTCAAAAAGCCCTTGGAGGCGTCGTATTCCGTTTCGCCCCAAGTCAGCTTAGTCCTCGCGCCGCGGCAGCCTTTGCTCTCCTCGTCGAGGTCCCTGCGGCAGACTTTCAGAAGTTTGCCGCCGGTCTCCGCGTCTTCCACGATCGCGATTTCATCGGCGAAGGGATCGTCGCCGGTAGAGGGCGCGCAGTTCGCGGTCATCCTGTCGATCAGATAACCGCTGAAGGGGTCTTCCAGACCGCAGAGCATGCTGTCAGTCTCAAATTCTTTGAAAAGGCCTTCCCACAGGATAGTCTCCCCCGCCGAAAGAGACAGGGCGGCAGCAAAAGTCAGGGAAAGTAAAGCAAGTTTTTTCATAATGATTACCCGTTTAAAAAAACGGGACGCCAAAAACTTGACGTCCCGTTGTTGAAGCAAACTTGGAAAAGAATTATCTCACCTTGCGGAAGAAAGCCAGAGCGGCCAGGAGAGCCAGGGCAATGAAGCCCGGTTCCGGAGCCTGGTATTCGATCTTCAGGTAGTTCAGCAGAGCGTAGCGGCCGGGCTCAGTCTCCTCGGCGTCGCTGCCCCAAGCCTGGACCTGAACGCCGGCGAAAGCCAGATCGTCATTGATCACGACATCGGGGTAAACTTTGCCGAAGTTGAAGGCTTCGTTCTGATGGTCCAGGGAAGCCTTATAGGAGCCGGTGTATACCAGGTGCGGATTGCCTTCCTCGTCGTTGGCGATCTCCATGACGGTATTGACCCACCAACCGGCGGAATACTTGAAGGTGGCAGCCTGGTAAGCATCTCCGTTCACATCCAAAACAGAGCAGTAGTTGCCGTAGTAGCCGAAGCTGGCCTTAACTTCCTTTCCCTCATTGTAAACAGCCGCGCCCCAGATGCCGTTGTCCGGACGATAA
>JAFSWV010000030.1 GCA_017444325.1 bacterium
AAATACAGAATGGTGGCGTAATACCATCTGCGCTCGGAACTGAGGAAGGCGCAGTGACTGACTGGAAGCAGATCCAGAAACGGGGGCTCCGGCGCCACAGCCTGAAAAAGATCAGGCTGCGGCGCGGGATCGATTTGTTCAATTAAATTATTGTCCATAATCCCTTCTTATACGAATACACACTCAATATATTGTATCAAAAGGGCCTTTTTTTAACAATATATTGGGCCGAAGGGATAGGATTATCTGCGGGAAGAAAAGAAATCCTTGAGAAGCGCCTCGCATTCAGATGAGCAAAAGCCTTCCAGCACTTCAACTTTGCCGCCTGTCCAAGTGTTGGCGAGGTTGGCGTTTGACAATAGCGCGCCCCTTTCCCAATCACGCGCTCCAAAAACAACGGTCCCGATCCTGCTTAGAAGAATAGCGCCGGCGCACATTGGGCAGGGTTCCAAGGTAACGTAAAGCGTGCAGCCCCCGAGGCGGCGGCCCAGCTTTTTCTGAGCCTCCTTTATGGCCAGAAGTTCGGCATGGGCGGTGGCGTCCTGGCCTTTTTCCGTAAGATTATGTGCGGAAGCGATGACGTTGCCAGCCTCGTCAGCTATGACGCAGCCGACGGGGACTTCGCCCATATCAAAAGCTAATTTGGCTTCGTTAAGAGCCAGCCGCATGAGATCTTTGTGTTCCATAAGAACTATTTTACCAAATATAAAAGCGCTGGATTTGCTATAATACTCAATTGGCAATTAAAATTCACACTAACACGAGGTAATTTATGAAAAAAGGCATCCTTTTTCTTCTGGCGGCGCTGGCTGTTTCCGCGGCTTATGTTTATGCGGAACCCAGCGTTTTCTTCCAGGAAAATTTTGAAAGTTACAATTCGGGCGATTTTCTGCCGCAGTGCGAAGCGGCGAGCGTTTGGCAGACCAAATACCAGACGAACTTCGCTTATAAAGTCGAAAGCGACGTCATGGATTCCAAATGCCTGACCGTGACGAAGAACGACGCCGATGGCTTCAACTCCGGCAATTCCGGTGTCTGGATCCCAACCGGGGCCGATGAAACCATGTTCACCGAGACCGGCATCATGAGGATCCGTTTGAAACACCGCTCGCTTAGCAACATCAGCGGCTTTATGTTCGGCAACGGGACCGCCAACGGCCGCGCGCTTTGGGCATACCGCAACGGCGGCACTTTTTACATCATCCACAGCGACAAAGTGCAGATGCAGTTTGACGGTATTGGAGGAGACAAGGACAATCAGCTGGAATTCAACGTCCAGTATCCCTCCCGCCGACTCGTCAACGTCATAGCCAACGGTGTTACCAACGTTCCGGAAAACGTTATACTTCCCAACTTCAGGATCACGCATATCGGCGCGGCAGTTTTCGCCGGCGGTTATGTGGCGCAGGGCAGCGGCTACGTCACCGCCGTAGATGACATCGAGGTCGCTTACGAGGCGCTGACCACGCCGGTTCCTTCCATGCCGACTGATTCCGTGCTAATAGGCCGCAACGTGGCCAGCCGCGAATTCGTCATAGCCAACAACGGCGGCGGCGAATTTGAATACACCGTCTCCGCCCTGGGCGATCCGGAGTGGCTCACTTTCGCGCCCACCGGCGTCTGCAAGACGACCAAGAGCCACAAAGTGGTCTTCAACCGCAGCGTCATGGGCGACGGTTTCTACCGCACGATCCTCACTTTCGACTGCTCGCCTTACGGAAAATTCGACATTCCGATCAGCGTCAGATCCGGCCTGGTCTTCTACTATGAAGATTTTGAGGCGCCTTACTTCCAGGAGGGCGAACTTCACGGCCAGCAGGGCTGGTTCGGAAAAGAAGAGGGCAACGACTACTCTCCGGGCACGAACGAGGCTTACGTAAACACGCCCTCCGAACCCTGGGAAGGACAGTGCGCGACCTTCGAGAAGGCCGGCGGCTGGGACGGCTATTGGTATCCCATCTGGACGCCCTCCAACCTCATCATCAAGGTCTCCTGCAAATTCCGCTGGGACTATGTGAACGAAGCCGACCGCTTCAATTTCCGCTCGACCTACTGGGCCAATCCGGCCATCTTCGACCTCTGGTACCATGCCGAGGGCAACGACATCAGGCTCTGGGCTTACAACGACACCTCGGGATATCCCCTGGTGGGGGACTACGGTCTGCCCGGCAAGACCTGGCAAGATTTCTCCTACACCATGGACTTCAGGATGCAGAAGCTCACTGAATTCACCTTCGGCGACTTCACCACGAACTTCACCGAAAAAACGCTGAGAAAGAGGATGAATGATAGAGTCGTGCCTATGCACTACTTTGAAAAATTCGGCGTCAGCGGCGGCGGCGAGGATTCCAGGGTGGGCGTCTCCATCGACAATCTGCTCATCACGGAAGTCCAGCGTCCCAAGATCGCCATTCCCGCTTACGAAAAAGCCGTCTCCATGGGCGGACTGAACGTTTACACCAATTTGCTGGAGAACGCCGGCGCCCAGAACTACAAGTTCAACATTGAAGTTCTCGATTACGCGGACAATTTGAAACTCTCGCGTGACAAAGGCACCATCGGCACCAAGGGTATGGTCATCTACAGGCTTGACCGCAAGGGCCTGAAGGACGGTTACTATACCGCCAGGCTCAAATACGAATACGAGGCCAGCAACGGCACCAACTCCGGTTCCTTCGTCCAGCTCGTGACCTTCGGCGTGGGCGGCTGGTACTACACGACGGAATTTGAAGGCGAACTCTTCAAACTCGGTTCCATCAACAATCAGGAATGCTGGAAAGTCGAAAACTTCTACGAAGTCGAGCCTTCCCTTAAGCTCTTTGACGGCATCCAGTGCCTCTACTTCGACCAGCAGAGCAAAGTGACCGTTTCCGCCGGCGTCCCGGCCGGAAGCCACTATTCCTTCCGCTGCCTTGTCAACCTGCCGGACAACAACAACACTACCTACCTCAGGTTCTGCCAGAACACCGGCGACGGCTTCCTGCCCTTCTACATCAGAAGGGACCGCGACACCAAGGAAGTAGTCTTGGGCTTCAAGCCCGCCGGAGGAGACGGCGTGGAGGAACTTTTGAGGAACAACACGCTTGGCCAGTGGCAGACCTTCTCCTACACCATGGATCTCGACGAAGCCAATTCCTGCGTCACGCAGGTAACCTTGGGAGATTATGAAACGAACTTATTGACCGGCGAGATCGTCCTCAACACCGCCTTCGACGGCCAGCCCGTCACCTCCTTCAACATCGAGGCCGTGAACGACGGCCCGGAAGAGGAAAGAGATACTGGCGCCTACATCAAGAACGTGGTGGTCTGCGACCACACGCTGCCTGAGCCGGCGATCTTCGGGCTCCTTGCCCTGGCCTTGCTTTTCTGGCGCAGAAACAAGTAGCAGGCGAACTGCTTAGCATCAAAAAAGCCCCGGATTTCCGGGGCTTTTTTTATCGTCTGGAAAAATGAACAGGTTTTCCGTCCTTTATTCACCTGTTCTTCACATCTTTTCAAAATGTGGACAACTTGTGGATAACTGTTAGTAAGTACTATAATTTAGTATATTTAACCGATTTATCAATGTGTAATATATTGTGAACTTTGTTGATAACGCTTGATTTGAGGTGCGTTTTGTGGTAGGATGTCAGAAGATAATCTTATATTGAAAGATTGTCTTGGAGACGATAAGATATTATGAAATCAACTTTCGGAAAGAAGACATTAGATCTGAAATTAGGACTCGCTGTTTTGACTCTGACAGCGGTTCTCAGCTTGTCCGTTTATGGCGAGACCATAATCGAGCGCATTGACATAGAGGGCAACAAAAGAGTTGATGAGCTGGTTATCCGTGACATGATCAGCACGCATCCGAATGAAGTTTACAGCGAAGAGAAAGCTATGGCGGACACCGAGAGGCTTCTGGCCTCCGGCGATTTTGAGAGCGCTTCGACCACAACGAGCGAAGGTATTAGCGGCACGATCGTCACTTATACCGTAAAGGAAAGGCCGATACTGGACAAACTTGATTTCACAGGAAACAACAGCATCAAAGAAAAAGACCTGGTTGAAAAGTTGCAAGTTAAGATAGGCGAACCCTTGAGCCTTGAAAAACTCGAAAACTCGGTGGAGGAGATCCGCAAATATTACGCTGAAAAAGGCTACGGCATGGCGGATGTCACCTACGAGATAGACGATACTATTGACGGCACCAGAGCCAGCGTCAATATTCTCGTTTCGGAAGGCGAAGAATCCTACATCAGGGAAGTCAACATTTCCGGCAACACGCTCATCTCCACGACCAAGATAAAACTTCTTATCGGCACGAAAGCCCGCTTCTGGTTCATGTTCGGCACTTACCAGGAAGACCAGGTCAGGGACGACATGTGGAAGATCACCGAGATGTACCAGGAGATCGGCTACCCTGAGGCCCAGGTCGATTACGACCTGCATTCCACCGAAAAAGGCGACGGCCTTGCCCTCGACATCACGATCGACGAAGGGCGCCCCTATTATGTCAACGACATCACCGTGCGCCAGGGCAAACTGAGGGACATGTACCTCACCAACATCATCTCCATGATCGAGGTGCACAGAGACGAGCCCTATACGCCGCAAGCTGTGGAGCGCGACACCGAGAACTTGAGGAATTATTTCCGCTCCCTGGGCTACGCCGACGCCGTCTGCGCCTCTAAAGTTCTGCTTGCGGAAGAGCAGCCCGATGTCAGCGTCTGAGTCGATATTTTCTACGAAATGGACGAATCGTCCCTCTTCGACATCGGCATCGTTTACATCACCGGCAACGAACGCACTAAAGACGTCGTCATCAGAAGAGAGCTCTCTTTCTTCCCGGGCGACCGCTACAACTACTACCGCATCGACATGAGCCGCCAGCGCTTGATGAACATGGACTACTTCGAGAAAGTGGACATCGTCGAGGCGCCGAATCCCCAGGATCACAGCAAGAAAGACATTTACGTTGACGTCAAGGAAAAGCTGACCGGTCAGGTCGGCGTAGGCGTCGGCTTCTCCAGCCAGGACATGCTTTTCGGCACGATCACCATAACGCAGCCTAACTTCGACTGGAAGAATTACAAAAACTGGTTCACCGGCGGCGGTCAGCATTTCCGCATCAAAGGCGAATTCGGCATTCACCGCCAGGACGTTATCCTAAGCTTCACCGAGCCTTACTTCCTGCATGAACAGCTGAAAGGAAGAAAAGTGGCGGCCGGCTTTGACGTCTATTGGAAGAACAATAACGCGCTTGGCCCCGATCTTAGGATCATGAGGATAGGCGGCGACTTAAGGGCCGCCACGCCGATCTCTATGGCCTGGATCCCGACGGTCGGCAAATACCTCGGCGTCATCAAAGTTGAGGGCGCGCTGGCCGGCGAATACATCAGGGTCGGCGTTGACAAGTCGCTTGATTACGACGATACGATCGTCGGCGAAGACACCGCCTGGATCATGAGACGCCACGTCAACAAACGCGGCCGTGTCCAGAAACGCATGGTGCCGCTGGAATTCGAGCGTTACGACAAGTATCTGAAGAAAGAGAAGGGCAGCTACGCTGTGCTCGCTCCTACCATCACTTTGACGAGGGATACCAGAGACGCCCTGTTCCTCCCGACATCCGGCGCTCTTACCATTTTGAAAGGCAGAGTTGGCGTCGGCTCCACCATCTACGGTCTTGTGGAAGCCAGCCACTCCCAGTACTTCAAGCTCTTCGAACTCTTCGAAAGGAAGCCCAATTACGTGTTCAGCGGCTCGCACGTCTTGCTGCTGCGCGGATCTATCGGCTTCGCTTCCCACAACACGCCGATCTTCGACCGTTTCTTCATGGGAGGAAGCGAAGAGATGCGCGGCTTCCGCTACGGCTTCGTCGGACCGAAGGACTACTCCGGCGACAACCCGATGGGCGGCAATTTCAAGTTCATGGTCTCCGCGGAATACATCTTCCCGATCTGGCGCTACAACGAGAACATCAGCGTGCACGGCGCGGTCTGGACCGACATCGGCAACGTCTGGTGGAAGGAAAGGACTTACTACAAAGCGCTGCGCTGCATGAACGGCCAGTACGTCGTCGAAAGGAAGAAATTCGACAACTTCGGCGAGATCAACGCCAGCGTCGGCGGCAGCCTTATACTGCAATTGTGGCGCATGCCCATCAGAGTCAACTACGGCGTGCCGATCTTCAAGGATTCCGATTCTAAGGACTGGAAACCTCTGGACGGCTTAACCCTTGGCACAGGATTCTCCTTCTGATGAAAAGCGTGAAATACATACTTCTGGCTGCGGCCTCAATAGTGTTCTTCGGATGCGCCAGGGGCGCCTACGAGAACATTCATGAAGAAGTGGTCATGAACACCCGCAACCACATCAACCTTGCGGTCACTCCGAAGTACACCACCATCGCGGTCATGCCCTTCATCAACAACTCGGGCGCTAAGAACGCCAGCACTTACGCCAGGCGCTCTTTCTACGGCAACCTGGTTTCCTACAAGAACTGGAACGTCCAGCCGATGGGCGAGACCGACAACCGCCTCAGTAAGCTCACCCGCCGCGACCTCGACGAAAGCGCCGCCGGCAGGATGAAGAGCGCCCTGGGTGTTGACCTCGTCTGCTACGGCGAAGTTAAAGAGCAGTGCAGCCGCTACGGGCTGGTCTTCTCTTACAACAGCGTGACGGTCAGGGTCGCTTTCTATGACGCCTCTACGGGCGAAAAAGTCTGGGAAGCCGAGGATTTCCGCGACTCCCTAGTCATGGGCGTCAGCTTCATGTACATGTACGAAAGAGACGTCATGTGGGCCCGCGAGATCCACAACCGCTACGACGAACTCTTCCGCGACATGATGCAGCAGTTTCCCCTTTGCACTTACGGCTACAAAAAATAAGGTATTGATATGAAGAAAATACTTTTACTCATATTAGCATTGACAGCGACTGCGGCTCTGGCTGAAAAGCCCGGCTTCAAGCAATACACGGGCTCTTACAATCTTTCCGCCAACGGCGCGACCTATACAGTCATAGTGGCCAGGGACGGCTACACTACGATCCTGGGCGGCCAGGACAAGGATCCCATGGCCGGCAAAGTGAAATTCTGGAAAGGCCGTCAGGAAATGCGCCTTCTGTATCCGAAGTACACCTTCAAAGGCTTCGCCAATTCCTTGGATCTTTTTCCGGTGAATTCATGGACATCACCCAAGGGCCGGACTATGTGGACGCCACGCTGCAGAGGACCGAAGATCCCGTTTTCCACATCAAGTTCATGAAGAGCACCAAGCGCACTGTCAAGGGCGATATCTTCTACAACTATGGCAAAGAGATCAAGCCTAGAAGCTATTACCTAGCTTACTACTACAGGACTGACGACGACAGGACCTACTATCTGCGCAAGACCCAGAAGATCTCTCGTCTTGGCTTCTTCAACATGAATTTCCCGAAATTCTTCCAGGTTGACGTTTACGTCGTCTCCGAGGAAGGCTTAGCCGATCTGCCCGCTGATTACACCAGCCCGCTTTCCGTGGACGGCGCCAAGATCATGGCTTACAATTACTGCGAACCGGGGTACAAGCAGCCCCGCGACGTATATAAAAACAAATAAAAACCAAACGATTCTTCTCCTACAATGTTTGGGCGGACGGGGCAACCCGTCCGCTTTTTTATTTTCGTTTACTTGAAAATAAAGTAGGCGGCGGCCACCATGCAGATGGCGGCGTAGAGGAAGTTCCAGGAAACTTTCTCTTTCATGATGAAGATCGCGAATGGCACGAAGACCGAGAGCGTGACGATCTCCTGGGTTATCTTCATCTGCATGAGGGTGAAGGACTGGTTGCCGAAGCGGTTGGCCGGGATCATGATGCTGTATTCGAAGAAGGCAATGATCCAGCTTGTCAATATTGCGAGGAAAACAGGGGCGTCGGCCTTGTTTTTCAAATGATAGTACCAGGCGAAAGTCATGAAGATGTTGGAAAGGACGAGAAGCGATGCGTAAATGCAAAAATGAGCTGCCTTCATAATATCTGTTTGCTCCAAGCAGTGCCTGTTTTGGGAGGCGCGATCGTTACTGTGAATTGAGTTTTCAAATGCTCTATGGCGTCTGTGATTTTTTCGGACGGATCATCGGGAAGTTCGCACAAAAGCGCGCTGGCTTTCGAAGCTGCGGCCCTGGCAAGCGCGGCGAGATAGAGTTCCTCTTCACTCAGCTCCCGGCAGGCTTTGTAAAAGATAGGGGAGAGCCAGGGCCAGCTTTCCATTTCCTCTGTTCTCGCTTTTATCTCGTCATTGGTATAGCCGCGCAGCATTAGATCGCCCAGGACGTTCTTGAAGACCGTCATGTGCGGATACAGGGCGTGCCGCGGCGAAACGAAAGCAGTGTCAGCGGAACCGAAAGCGAACATTACTTTTTATTCGAGCTTTTCTTAATGAAGCTGACGATGTCGGCTTTCAGTTTCGCGCGCTCCGAGTCGATGGTGTACATCATATGTCCGCCCTGGTAGTAGGTCTGGGAGATGTTCTTCTGAAGCTCAGGAGTCAAGGGCATATGGTTCACCGTGTGCCAGGTGGCGAAGTATGGCGTCGCGAGATCGAAGTAGCCGTTGGCGATCAAGACCTTCAGATCCGTGTTGCGGCAGATGGCCTGGCGCAGTCTGTCGCTGACGTTGACGTATTTGCCCTCATGGTCGAATTTCCAGGGATGGGCGCGTCCGGTCAGGACCAGGTAGAGTTTCTCAGATTCGTAGTTCAGTTCCGTCCTGACGTAATCGTTGAAGCAGGTGGTGAAAACGCCCGCGGTGGCGGAATGGCTGGGATCGGTCTCGGGATGGTCGCCGGCCTTTTCGCCGTCGCGGCCTTTGATCCTGCCGTCGAAGCGCCCGACGGAATAGCCTTCCTCTTTCAGGAGGTTTTTCGTGAAGCGCCAGATGGAGGGCTTTAAGTTGCAGTCAAGCACGAACTGCTCAGTGAGTCCGGTGTAGGCGGCGAGTTTTTTCGCGACTTCCTGCTTTTCCTCTTCGGGAAGCGCCGTTCCCAAAAAGAGCGCGCGGAGATATTCGTTGACAGAAAAGCTTTCCACTTCGGCGAGGAAATCGTCCTGCTTCTGGCCAATGCCGGCTTTCTTGTGATAATGGGCGATGGCGGCGTAAGTCGGAAGGAAGAGAATATAGGGGAGATCGTTGCCGAAGTCGAATCTCGCGGTGCCGAAATCAAGGATGGAGGAGACAAGGATGATGCCGTTCAGGTACATGCCCTGTTCGTTGTTCAGATATCCGGCAAGGCCGGCGGAGCGCGTCGTGCCGTAGCTTTCGCCCAGGAGATATTTGGGGGACATCCAGCGGCCCTGCTGACTGCAGAAGCGCATGATGAAGTCGCCCATGGCTTCGATGTCTTTTTCCAAGCCGTGGAATTCGTCCTCGTGCTCAAGATCGGCGGCGCGGGAGAAGCCCGTGCTGACAGGGTCGATGAAGACCAGGTCGGCAACATCAAGGAGCGTTTCCTTGTTGTCCACTATTTCAAAGGGCGGCTTGGGGGCGGAGCCGTCGGGATTCATTTTGCAGCGTCTGGGGCCGAAGGCGCCCATATGCAGCCAGATGGAGGAACTGCCCGGACCGCCGTTGTAGATGAAGATAACGGGGCGGACGGTCTTGTCCTTCACGCCGTCTTTTTCATAATAGGCGAAAAAGATCTTGGCCTTTATTTTGCTCTCGTCCTTGTGCTCCCTAAGAAAGAGCGTGCCGGTGGTCGCGGTGTAATTCAGTTTCGCGTTCCCAAGGGAAAGGGAATGCTTGGTCTTTATCCTTTGTTCCTGCTCTTCTTTGGCAGGGACGGCCTGTTTTTCTTTTTCGTTTTCCATCATATTTCTCGGTTTTTATTTAACAAGTCCGGCGAAGCCCATGAAGGCTATGGCCAAAAGCGCGGCGGTAAGGAAGGCGATCGGCATTCCCCTGAAAGGCTTCGGGATGTTCTGAAGCGCCAGGCGCTCCCTAATGCCCGCCATCAGCATAAGGGCGAGTAGGAAGCCGCATCCGGCGCCAAACCCCTGTAAAACGCCAAACAGGAGGCTCATTGGGTGCCCGTAGCCCAGGGCCGTGCCGTTGATCGTCACGCCCTCGATATTGAGGATCGTAACGCCGAGGACGGCGCAGTTCGTCGTGATAAGGGGAAGGTAGATGCCGAGGGCCGCGTACAGGGGCGGGGCGATCTTCTGGATGACCATCTCAACGAACTGGACCAGAGCCGCGATGACCAGGATGAAGACCAGCGTCATCAGGTAGCGCAGGTCGAAATTCTCTACTCCCTGGCCGCCGCCGAAGATCTTGTAGAAAAGATTGCTTTCGGAAGGATAGAGGAAGAAGTGATAGACCAGCCAGCAGACTACGCTCGCCAGCGTCATGACGAAGATGACGGCGAGCCCCATGCCAAGGGCCGATTTCTTTTCCGTGGAGACGCCGATGTACGGGCAGTAGCCGAGGAAGCGGGAAAAGATGAAGTTGTTGACAAGAACAACCGAGATGATGACCAAAAAGGCAGTTGCTAAGTTCATCTTGATCTCCTCTGGGCTAAGACGTTACGCACGGCCATGACCAGGCCGAAAGTAAGAAGCGCGCCGGCGGGCAATATCATGATGCCGATGGGATCCCAGCCGGGGACGACCGTGAGTCCGAACCATTTGTTGGCGCCCAAAACTTCCCTGATGGTCGCGATGATGGAGATGGCGATAAGGAAGCCGATGCCCATGCCGAGGCCGTCAAGGGCCGCGCGCAAAGGATTGTTCTTGGCGGCGAAAGCTTCCGCGCGGCCAAGAATGATGCAGTTCACCACGATCAGTTTGATGAAGAGGCCGATGGCCTTGCTTAATTCAGGCGCGAAGCCCGCGATCAGCATGTCCACCACCGTCACCAGAAAAGCGATGACGATGATGTAGCAGGGGATCCTGATCTTGGAAGGCACGAAACCTTTTATCAAAGAAATGATGATGTTGGAAAAAGTCAAAACCGCGATGACGGAAAGCCCCATGCCAACGGCGTTGCGCATGCTGCCGCTGGTGGCCAAGGTCGGGCACAAGCCTAAGGAAAGGACCAGTACCGGGTTCTTTTCCCAGATGCCTTTTAAAAATTCCTTAAAAAGACTCATAGTTTCCCCTCCGCTTTAGCTTTTAGGAAGAGCAGAATCGGTTCTTTTACCGCTTTCGTCACGGCAGTGCTTGTGATGGTCGCGCCGGAAAGAGCGGTGATGTGCTTCGGATCTTTCGTTTTTACGACAATGAGGTTCTCGGGCGTCTTGCCGGAGAACTGGGCCTGGAACCAGGGGATCTTGCTCTCTTCGGCTTTTTCATCCTTCCCCGAGAAAAGGCCCGTTATGGCGCTGAAGATCGTGTCGTTGGAGGGCAGCGCGTCCACTTCCGCGCCGAGGCCCGGAGTTTCCGCCTGCTCGAGCACTCTGATGGCGACGACCTTGCCGTCGGGCTCGATGCCGGAGAGAACTTTGATCTGGGACTGATAGCCGCCGACCTGGTACAAAAGCTCGTAGCCGATCACATTTTTGCTTTCGTCGAAGACTTCGTAGTAAGAGATGGTCTTGCCTTCCGCTTCCACCTTCTTCAGTTCACCGAAAGAGGCGGCGCTGGGGAAAGCCAGCTTCTGGCCTTCCTCGAGCCTTTTGCTTTGAGCGGCCTGAATGGGCTCTTTGGTGATCTTATCGACGAGAGACAAGCCGACGCCGGCCACGCCGGCGATGATGAGAAGGACTAAGCCGTAATGCAGTATAGTTTTCATTTCTTGCCCGTCCCGAATACTCTGTTAGAAATAAGACCGTCGATAAGAGGCACCGTGGCGTTCATGATCAGAATGGAGTAGGAAACGCCCTCCGGATAACCGCCCCAGCGTCTTATTATGAAAGTCAAAAGTCCGCAGCCGGCGCCGAAGATCAATTGTCCTTTGTGTGTCAGCGGCGAAGTGACCATGTCGGTGGCCATGAACCAGGCGCCCAGCATCGCGCCGCCCGAGAGAATAGCGAACAGCGGATCACCCTTGAAGATCAGATTCACCACGGCCAGCGTCAAAAGGAAGCTAACCGGGATGTGCCAGCTGATGATGCCTCTAATAAGCAGGAAGAGGCCGCCCAGAAGCAGCAGTACGGCGGAGATCTCGCCCACGCAGCCTATGGCCCCTCTGCCGTAGCCGAAGAGAAGGTCAAGGTACATATTGCCCTTCGAGCCGAACGTGCTTATAAGAGCCTCCTGGCCGCCTTCCTTCAGGAGACCCAGCGGCGTCGCCTGGGAGATGGCGTCCACCGGATTGCCGAACTGCGCGCCAAGCGTCCAGCTCGTCATGTGTTTCGGGAAGGAAGCCAAAAGGAACGCGCGTCCGATAAGCGCCGGGTTGAAGATGTTGCAGCCCAGGCCGCCGAAGCACTGCTTCACGATTATGACAGCTATGGCCGTGCCGAGCATCGGCATCCAAAGAGGAATGGTCGGCGGAACGTTGAAGGCGACCAAAAGACCGGTCAGGGCCGCGCTGCCGTCCCAGCAGGAATTAAGCGGTTGACGCCTGACCTTCAGGCAGACCGCCTCGCAGACCATGGCGAAGAGAACGCACACGACCGTGAGCTTGACCGCCATGAGGCCGAAGATTACGTAGCTCCAGATCAAAGCCGGGAGCAGCGCCAGAAAGACCGTCCACATGACTTTCGGGATGGAATCTCCCGACCTGATGTGAGGCGATGAGGAAAGACGAAGTAGTTTTGTGTCCATATATTTGATTTATGCTTGTTGCAGAACAAATGGGGGAGCGTAAAGTCGGACTTCCTGAGCGTCAATTAGGGAAGCGTATTCCTTACCGAAAGGGAAAGCATCCTTTTGCAATTCCTTCAGGGGTGCCAGCACGAAGAGCCTTTCCTTCATGCGGGGATGAGGAACAGCGAGGTCGGGTTCGTTTACGGCTTCATCTCCGAAAGTCAGTATGTCGATATCGCAAGTCCTTGGAGCATTCTTCTCATGCTCATTCGGTCTTCCGAGTTCCGCTTCCACGCTCTGGGTGAAAGCGAGCAGTTCATGAACGTCAGACGAACATTCGCAGGAAACGACCAGGTTGAGAAAAGGAGCGCTTCCGGCAGGGCAGTCTATCGGCGCGGTCTCCCAGACGGAAGACAGCGAGACAAGGGAAACCTTCTCGCGCAGCTTTGCGACCGCGCTCTTAAGATTGCCAAGTCTGTCTCCCAGATTTGACCCAAGACTCAGATAGCTTAGACTC
Source organism: bacterium (assembly GCA_017444325.1). Taxonomy (GTDB): domain Bacteria; phylum Auribacterota; class UBA3054; order UBA3054; family UBA3054; genus UBA3054. Next base: position 13,230 of record JAFSWV010000030.1, read on the forward strand.
ATTTGTAGATGTTGAGCTTTTTGATCCTTTCCACCGCTTCAAGGAGTCTTTCCTTGGGAGCGGTCAGAGTCATTCTTATGTAGCCTTCGCCGGAGGGGCCGAAGCCGTTGCCGGGAGTCGCCACCACCGCCGCTTCCTTAAGAAGCTTCATGGTGGTCTCCTTGCTGGTCATGCCCTGAGGGACGGGCGCCCAGACGTAGAAAGCCGCCTGGCTCGGCTTGACGGGGCAGCCCAGGGCCTGCAGGCCCTTGACGAGGGTATCCCTTCTTTCCTGGTAAGTACGGAGCAATTCTTCGCGCCAACTCTGATCGCCCGTCAGCGCTTCCACGGCGGCGTCCTGAACGGCGCCGAAGATGCCGGAGTCAAGGTTGCCCTTGATGCGGGAGAGACCGGCCACCAGGGAAGGATTGCCGACCGCGAAAGCCACGCGCCAGCCGGTCATGTTGTAAGTCTTGGACAGCGAGTAGTACTCCACGCAGTATTCCTTGGCGCCTTCCACTTCCAAAAAGGAGTGGGGCTTTATGCCATCGTAGTAAACGTCGGCGTAGGCCGCGTCGTGGGCGATTATGATGTTGTATTTCTTCGCGAAGTCCAGGGCTTTCTTGTAAAAAGAGAGCGGCGCGGTAACGGCGATGGGGTTGTTGGGGTAGCAGAGGAACATCATCTTCGCCCTTTTGGCAACTTCTTCCGGAATGGCGTCCAGGTCGGGAAGATAATCGTTCTCTTCTTTCAAAGGCATGTAGTAAGTCTCGGCGTCCGCGAAAAGCGTGCCGGAATGATAGACCGGGTATCCCGGTTCCGGAACGAGGACCACTTCGCCGGGGTTGACGAAAGCAAGGTGGATATGCCCGATGCCTTCCTTGGAACCCAAGAGCGGCATGATCTCGGTGTTGGGATCTATGGTCACGCCGAAGCGCGTCTTGTAATAAGCGGCGCAGGCTTCCCTAAGGGACTGCTTGCCGTTGTCAAGGGCATACTGATGGTTCGTGGGATCGTAAGCGGCCTTCCTCAAAGCTTCCACGATGTGCGGAGGAGTGGGGAGGTCGGGATCGCCCACGCCAAGATTTATGACGTCGGCGCCGGATTTCTTCAGTTCGCTCTTCAGAGCGTCGATCTCCTTAAAGAGATACGGCGGCAGCATGGAAAGTCTTTTTGAAAGCGGAAAATCCATTTGTGTCCTTATTGTTTAGTTATTTGTGAAATTATACCATAACCGACCCTCTGTCGTCGCGGAGACGCCATGTCCCCCTCGCTCACGGACTACGCGCGCCTGGCATTGATTTGCGTCCTCCGTGAGTTCGCTTGGGGGTACATGCTGCGTTCGCACTTGAGTCTTGTCAGCGTCCTCCGTGAGTTCGCTCAGGTGGGCATGCCGCTCTCCGCGACTAAGCCAGGGCTGGAAATTATGATAAAATTAAGTAAACACTAACCAACTTGATGGAATGGAAATGAGAAAGTTCTTGCTTTTTGGGCTTTTTTTTGCCTTCGGATCTCTTTGCGCCAACGCTATGATCAATTACCAGGGGAAACTCAGGATAGAAGTGCTGGACGAGGAAAACGGTTCGCCTGTCCCGGGCTATGAGTTTTCAGTCAGCGAGGATTACAACCACACCAAGATCATTTCCACGGTCAAAACTGATATCAACGGCTATGGCTGGGGCAAAAAGCTGAAGCCCGGCGAATACTACATCTTCAACAGCGCGACTTCCGGCGGCTACGCTCCCTACGAAGGCGGCGGTCCTTTTACTTTCCCCGCCGCCGGCACCTCCATGGTCTTCAAAGTCAAAAGCGGCAACAAGGCCGCACTGATAGATCCGCCGGGATCGGAGTGCACTCTGAAGATGTCGGCCATTGTTACGGACGAGACGCTGGGAAGGATAGATGCCGACAGCGAGCACAGATTTTTCGTCAGCTGCAAAGGCAACATCTTTTCCGACGGCTTCTGCCTTATCTCCAAGGGTGATGACGGATATTTGAAAGGCAAGGACATAAGCTTGAATTTCAAGCGCAAAAAAACCACGCTGACTTTCAAGATCGGCCCGGCTTACGCGAACAATTATTTCAATTTGGGAACTTATTCTGAAGACACCCCCTTTGTCGAGGAACTGCTTCCGGTAAATAATTTCTCCGGAAAAAACACCAACGTTCACAACCAGGACAAAGATCCTTTCAACAACAGCACGGTGACCTTCCGCCACGGCTGGGTCAAGGAACCGGCAATGTTCGGAGGCATGAGTTTCAAATTTACCGACAAGGGCAGCCAGTATTCCTGCGATGAAACCACGACTGTGGAAGGAATGAAAGTCGCGCTCAAGGCTTCCGTTGGCAAGAAGAATCACAAACTTAAACTGACCATGAAGGCTTATGACTGCATAGGCTGCAATTTCCGGTTTACGAAAAACGAAGACAAATAAGCAATTAACACAACACAAAGGAACGATCATGAAAAAAATTGCATTAGCGGCGCTGCTTTTTGGCGTACTCATCCTCACGGGCTGCTCCGGCCTTTCGATCCAGGAAAAACAGTCCTACAGAAGCTTGCAGTCCCAGGGCATCACCATCGACCATCCGATCGGATTGTGGGAAAAACCCGCCAGCCCTGTGGCCGCCGGTTTTCTTAACCTGCTTCCCGGCTGCGGCAACTTTTATCTGGCCTGCGGCAACGCCGGCGACAGCGAGCACTTTGTGCTGGGCTTCGTCAACATGCTGTTCTGGCCCTTCTCCGCTGTCTGGGGCATCCCCGAAGCGGTGGTGGACGCGGACAACATCAACAAGCGCGACATGATCCACTTCTATACCTTCGACATCGGCGGCGAGGAAGCCCTGGCCGAAAGAGGCTTGCAGATGAACAAGCGCGCGCAGGTGGAAAGGAAATAACTTTTCTCTTACCGCAAAAAAAAGAGCGCCGAGAGGCGCTCTTTTTTTTGCTCGCGTTTTTCTTTTACTTTCTGGGCGGGGCTTGGTGGACGCAGAGCTTGTGGATGGCGTGGGCCGCTTCCATGACGCCCTCCGCGAGGCTGGGGTGGGCGTGGATGACGTCGCCCAGCTCTTTGGCGGTCATCTTCTTTGAGATGGCGAGAGCCAACTCCGCTATGATGTCGGAGGCGTGCGCGCCCATAATTTGAGCGCCAAGCAGTTCGTCGGTCTTGGCGTCGGCTATGAGACGGAAGAAGCCTTCAATTTCGCCCATGGCCAGGGCTTTCCCAAGCGCGCCGATAGGGAACTGGGCGATTACGACTTCATGTCCCAGTTCAATGGCCTTCGGTTCGGAGAGCCCTACGGAAGCGATCTCGGGAACGGTGAAGATGCAAGAGGGCACCACGCGGTAATCCATGATTTCGTCCTTGCCAGCGCAGTTTTCCGCGGCCACGATGCCCTGGGCCGTGGCGACGTGGGCCAAAAGGATCTTGCCGGTGATGTCGCCGATGGCGTAGATGTTGGGAACTTTCGTTCTCATTTTGTCGTCCACCGTGACGAAGCCGCGCTCCGTTTCGATGCCGAGCTTATCAAGGCCGATGTCATTGGTGTTCATGCTTCTGCCGATGGCCACCAGCATCTTTTCCGCTTCAATGGTCGTTTCGCCGACTTTGCCCGTAACGCCTGTTTCCGTCAGAGCGATGTCGGAGATGCCCACGCCCAGCATGACGTTTATGCCGCGTTTTTTGAAGGCGCGCAGGATGTGCTTGGAGATTTCGGGATCTTCCAGAGGAAGAAGGCGGTCGAGCATTTCCACGATCGTGACTTTCGTTCCGCATTCCGCCAGTATCCCTGCGAATTCGCAGCCCACTACGCCGCCGCCGATAATTATGATGGAGGAGGGGAGCTTGTCCTGGGAGAGGAAAGTTTTGCTTTCCACGATCTTTTCATCGTCGAAGGGAATGAAGCGGGGACGGGCTGATTCGCTGCCTGTGGCGATGATGCAGTTTTTGAATTCCACGGTCTCCATTCCGTTTTCGGTCTCGACTTCCGCATGGTTCTGGTCCACGAAGCGGGCCTTGCCCATGATGGTCGTGACGCCGTGAGCCTTCAATAGCTGGGCGATGCCGCCCGTCAGTTTCTTGACGACGGTGTCTTTTCTTTCGATGGCTTTGGGATAATCAATCGCTGCGCCTTCGGGATTGATCACGCCGAAAGCGGCGGCGTTTTTGACGGTGTGGAAAGCTTACGCGGAAGCGACCAGGGCTTTGGTGGGGATGCAGCCCCAGTTGAGGCAGGTCCCGCCCACGGCGGTCCTTTCAGCTATTACTACATTAAGTCCGCGCTGAGCGGCCCTGATGGCGGCCGGGTACCCGCCGGGTCCGGCGCCCATGACGAAAACATCGCAAGTGTAAGGCATGGTTTTAAAAATTTTTTATTGTTAAAAAAGGTCCGAGAAGAGATCGCCCTGCGTCTCTTTTCCGGTATTTTCGTTTTTGTTTTCAGATCTGGCGTTCTTTTCCGCGGCGTTCCTCATCTTCCTGGCCGCCAGTTCTTCCTCTTTGTTTCCGGTTAGATCGTCGAAGAGACTCCCTTGCCTTTCCGGCTCCGGTTCCGGCGGCTCGAAGCCGCACATCTCGGCCAGTTCTTTCCAGGAGATGATCTTCGTTCCCAGTTCTAGCGCTTTGTCTATTTTGGAGCTGCGGGCGGAGACGTCCTCGGTGATGAGGAAGCTTGTCTGCTTTGAGACGGACTCGCTGACAGTGCCGCCGTATTTCAATATGGTGGAGGCGGCCTCCAGTCTGCTGACGCCTGGGATGGCGCCCGTGATGACGAAGATCTTTCCGTCCAGGATCTTCGGGACGTCCTCCTCTTCCCTGTATTCCAGGCAGACGCCGGCGGAGCGGAGTTTTTCCAGCGCTTCAATATTCCTTGCGTTGGCGAAGAAACTCATGATGCCTTTTGCGTTGATCTCGCCGATGCCTTCCACCGCCGTCAGTTCCTCAAGGGTTGCTTTTTCCAGTTTTTCGATGGTGGGGAAGCGCTTCGCCAAAGTCCTGGCGGTGGCGCTGCCAACGCCGGGGATCCCTATGGCGAAGAGGAGACGGTCATAGGGGCGCTTCTTGCTCAAATTAAGGGCATGATCGAGGTTGGCCGCGGACTTGTCTCCTATCTTGGAGAAAGCCAGCCAATTTGCGCCTTTGATGGCGTAGAGGTCGCCGTAGTCGGAGACGATCATTTTATCGACCAGCTCGTCTATGACCGCCGGGCCGAGTCCCATGATGTCCATGGCATTGCGGGAGGCGAAGTGCGCTATTACGCGCTTCAGGACCGCCGGGCAGGAGACATTGCTGCAAGTGATGGCGGCCATTTCCGGATCTCTGTAAACGTCGCTTCCGCAGACGGGGCATTTGTTGGGAACTTCTATTTTCTGTTCGGAGCCGTCGCGCTTGTCCTTCAATACGCCTACGATGTCGGGAATGATCTCGCCGGCTTTTTCCACCAATACGGTATCGCCGACTCGAATGTCGAGTCTTTCGATCTCGTCGAAATTGTGGAGCGTGGCTCTTGAAACTTTCGTGCCGGCAAGATGCACCGGTTCCAGGTTCGCGACCGGCGTGATGGCGCCCGTTCTGCCGACCTGCAGTGAAACGCTCAAAAGTTTCGTCTCAGCGCTTTCGGCCGGGAACTTGTAGGCGATGGCCCAGCGCGGGGATTTGGCGGTGGCGCCCAGTTTTTCCCTGAGGGCGAAGCTGTTTATCTTGATGACGATCCCGTCGGTGGCGAAGGGAAGAGTGAAACGCTTTTCCTTCCACTCCTCGCAGAAAGCGATGGCTTCCTCGATGTTTTTGCAGATCTTACAGGGCGAGGCTGCGGGGAGGCCGAGTTTTTTGTAAGCGGTCAAAAGCTCAAGGTCGTCCCAGGCGGGGAAGCAGGCGGAAGCGTAGGCTACGAAAGTGAGTTTCCTCGAGGCAGTGACGGCGGGGTCGTGCTGCTTCAAGCTTCCCGCCGCGGCGTTCCTGGCGTTGGCGAAAAGCGTTTCGCCGTTAAGTTCGCGCTCTTTGTTCAGGCGTTCCAGCTCTTTCAGGGGAAGCAAAACTTCGCCTCTCACGTGGAACGTTCCTTTGGGGGCGTTCTCCAAAAAGAGGGGAATGGCTTTGATGGTCCTTAAGTTGGCGGTGATGTCGTCGCCTTTTTCGCCGTCGCCCCTCGTTGCTCCAAGCGTGAATTTGCCGTCCGTATAGGTGAGCGAGACAGCGAGGCCGTCGTACTTGAGTTCCGCGGAATAGCTGACTTTAAGACCAAGCTCTTTCTTCATCCTCTCGTCATATTCCCGCATGTCGGCATAGGAATAAGTGTTGCCGATGGAGAGCATGGGGACTTCATGACTAACGGTCTTGAATTCACCGGCTAATTCATTGCCGACTCTTTGGGTGGGGGAGTCGGGGGACTTTAATTCAGGGAACTGATTTTCCAGTTCTATCAATTCCGCCATCAGGCGGTCGTAATTCTGGTCGGTGATCTCCGGCGCGTTCTCAACGTAGTAGAGCCTGTCGTGCCGCCGAAGCTGGGCGCGCAGGGATTCTATCCTTTCTTTTACGTCAAGAAGCTCACTCATCACTCGCGCACTTTGATCACTTGCCCGGCTTTCAGTTCCTGGCCGCCGTTCAGTTCTTTAAGCTTGTCGGCGCTGAGGCCGAACTTTTTGCCGAGGCTGTAGTAGGTGTCGCCGTTCTGTACGGTGTAGTTCTCCTCGCCGGATGCTTCGGAGCTTTCGGTTGTCTCCACTACTTCCGCGGGCGCGCTCTCAACGGGCTCTTTCAGTTTCAGAACCATGCCGGGCTTGAGGCTGCTGTCGCTCATGCCGTTCCACTTCTGGATGTCTTCCACTTTGAGCTTATAGTTCCTGGCGATGGCCCAAAGGGAGTCGCCTTTTTTCACGGTGTATTCCGCCGGGGCTTCCTCAGTTTTCCCGAGTACGGCTTCGTCAACTTTGCTGGCGAGATTTTCGACCGCCTCTTTGGCGGCTTCCTTGGCGGCTTTCTCGACTTCCGCTTTCTGCGCGGCTAACTTTTCCGCTTCTTCCTTGGCGGCCTTTTCCGCCGCGGCTTTTTCAGCGGCTAGTTTTTCGGCCGCTTCCTTGGCAGCCTTCTCAGCTGCTTCTTTGGCGGCTTTTTCGGCCGCCGCTTTTTCCGCCGCTAATTTCTCCGCGGCTTCCTTGGCCGCTTTCTCCGCTTCTTCTTTTTCCTTCGTCATACCGGAGAGCGCGGCGTCGGCTATGGTAAGCAGATCGTCCCCCTTTTTCTCTTCTTCCTTGGGAGGATCGGAGACGAGCTTCAAGGAGCCGATATCGGAAAAGTCGTCAGTTTTCGGTTTGGTCTCGGCGGGCTGCAGAGGCGCGCTGTTCGTGGGCTGCTCCTTGGCGACCGCTTCCGTGGGTTTGACCGTCTTCGGCTTCTCTTCTTTTTTGTTTTCAGGCGGCAAGGGCTTGATTATGTTGGAGGGGAAAACTTTTTCCAGGAAGGGGAATCTGTCCCTAAGCTGATCCTTGAACGCGAAGCCCAAGACCAGCAGCACGCAGATAAGGCAGGAGAGATAGAACCAGATGTTCGTGTTCTTCTCTTCCCTCACGACGGGCGGGATGTCGTCCACGTGCGTGATGGCGCGCAGAAATTCCTGGTAGTTGGCGTAGCGTTCGTTTAAGTTGTAAGAGAGGGATTTGAAGATGAGTCCTTCCCAGCCGGGCGCGATGTCGTTGCGCATGTTGGGCAGGGCGGCTATTTCACCCTGGGGAGGAGCGCCTGTCAGCATAAGATGGCAGATGGCGCCCATGGCGAAGATGTCGCTCTGAACGGTGGGCGTTCCCTGGATCTCTTCCGGGGAGATGTAGGCGTCGTCGGGCTCGCTGGAAGTTCTGACGGCGGGAAGGCCGATGTCGGTCAGGCGGATCAATGGCCTGCCGGCGTTGGTCCCGCTGCCCTCGACGATCATGATGCCGTGCGGGTTGATGCCGCCGTAGGGGAGGTCAGCCGCGCTGTGCGCGTAAGTGAGCGCGTCCGTCAGCTGCGTTAAGAGGTCGGCTATGGCGTCCTCTTCCAGAAAACCTGGTGACTGGTTGAGAAATTCCTCGAGGTTAAGGCAGTCGTGGTCGTTCCTGCCGCCGATTTGCTTGTAGGCGGCGTATTCCTGCACCGTGTAGAAGTAGCCGTCCCTTATTGATCCGCTGGCCAGCTGCGGGACTATCGAGGGATGATGAAGGCTCTCCCTTTCCCTGGCTATCGCCTGCGCCGCTTCCGCGTAGCGCCCGGGGCTATAGATTTTGAGAGCGGCCAGTTCGTGAGTCTTGACGTTCTCGGCAATGAAAACGCCGCCTGCTCTTCCCTGGCCTAAAAGCATAGATAATCTGTACTCGCCGCAGATAGTGCCCTGCCATTCTTTTGGATCAAATTTGCTCATAGTCTCGCATACTTTTGATAATTAGTTCATTATACTATTATCGCCCGCGCTTTGCCAACGGCAGAAGGGGGAAGGGGATTTTCATTATCCTATTGAAACGCGGTTCCCTATTTGGTATCATATCCAACCGGATGTTTTGAAGATTAAAAACTAAAAGATACAACAATCCAAGGAGAACCGTTATGAACGCCTACGTTCAAAGCGTCATCGAAAAAGTCAAGGCGAAATATCCGCATCAGCCGGAATTCTGCCAGACCGTGGAGGAGGTCCTGACCTCCCTTGACCCCGTCATCGCCTCTAATCCCGCTTACGAGCAGGCTGACATCTTAGGCAGGATGGTGGAGCCCGAAAGGATGTTCACTTTCCGCGTCGTCTGGACGGACGACAACGGCAAAGTCCACACCAACACCGGCTACCGCTGCCAGTTCAACGGCGCCATCGGCCCCTACAAGGGCGGCTTGCGCTTCCATCCTTCCGTCTATCCCGGCATCATCCGTTTCCTTGGTTTTGAACAGACTTTCAAGAACGCCCTGACCGGCCAGCCGATCGGCGGCGCCAAGGGCGGCTCCGACTTCGATCCCAAGGGCAGGAGCGACGCGGAAGTCATGCGTTTCTGCCAGAGCTTCATGACCGCGCTGTTCCGCTATATCGTGCCGGACATCGACGTTCCGGCAGGCGATATGGGCGTCGGCGGCC
>JAFSWV010000031.1 GCA_017444325.1 bacterium
CATCATCCAGGAGAAGCGCAGATGCTCGCTGCTGAAGGAAACAAGCGAGGTGATAAGGATCCTCAGGGCGATGGCGAAAAGCAAGCCTCCGATGAAGAAAGTGACAAGCGCCTCAAGCTTGGAATGCCCGTAGGGATGCGCTTCGTCGGCAGGCTCGCTCCAAAAGCGGGAACCCAGAAGCAGCGCGGCGTCGGTCATAAGGTCCGTAAGGCTGTGGACGCCGTCGGCAATCAGCGAATGACTGTTGCCTAGCTTTCCGAAGAGGATCTTAAGCGATGCCAGTAAGACATTGCAAAAAACCCCCAGCCAAGTGACGCGCTTGAGTTGGGCTTGGTAGGTCTGGACTGTCAGGGGTGGCACTCATTTGCTCCTTTAGCCAGCGGCCGGGGGGTTAATGGGGGGAAACTTTTTGGGTTCTTCCCAAAAGACTTGCGCTATTCTATCACTAACCCACTTTAAAAGTCAACGCTGGTAGCGCGCGAAATAAGACGCGGAGACGTCATATGCCCCTCGCTCACGGACTACGCGTGCGTGGCCTTGATTTGCGTCCTCCGTGAGTTCGCTTAGGGGCATATGACGCTCTCCGCGCCCTTCTCGATCACGGTGCTTGCCGAAGCGAAAGCGGAATGTGTTGCTGAGCGAACATATGGAGGACGCTAGTGTGGGCCATGCACGCGTAATGGTGAGCGGGCAACATATTCCGATTTCGCTTCGGTAAGAGCTATTTACGAAGTCTCAACGCATTGGTGACGACGATAAGCGAGCTCATTGCCATGCAGGCGGCGCCGACTTCGGGGCGCATGGTGAGGCCGAAAGAGGAGAGAGCGCCGGCGGCCAGGGGAATGGTCACGAGGTTGAAGATGAGCGCCCAGAAAAGGTTCTGCTTGATGATGGTGAGCGTGCGCTTGGAGAGGTCGTAGGCGGCGACGAGCGCGGTGAGATCGTCTCTGGTGAGAAGGATCTTGGAGGCGGACTGCGCGGCGCCGGCGCCCTTGTAGTGGGAGATGGAGATGTCGGCCTAGCTGAGGGCGGGGGCATCGTTGAGGCCGTCGCCGGTCATGGCGACGATCCTGCCTTCTTTTTGGGCCGCTCTTACAAGGGCGAGCTTGTCCTCAGGGAGCAGGCGGTATTTGACGTCGGTGAGCGGAACGGTCTTGGCGAATTCAAGGGCGGCGTCTTTGCTGTCGCCGGTGAGGAGAATGCACTCAAGGCCTCTCTCTTTTAGGTCTGTCAGCGTTTTTTCCGCTTCGGGTTTGGGGGGGTCGATGAGTTCCAGCGAGCCGAGGTAATTTTTATTTATGGCGGCGTGGATGCCGCGGTCGTTGTCGGGCGCTGTGACGCCTTGTTCTTTCAAGAAAGCCAAGGTGCCGATTATGAGCTCGGCGTTGTCGGAATTTCTTGTGCCTTTGATGCCCTTGCCGGGAACGGCTTCGAAGTTGGAGCAGGGTTCCGGCTTCAGGCCGCGCTTGCTTGCTTCTGAGGTCACAGCCTTGGCGATCGGGTGCTCGGAATACTGCTCGAGGGAGGCGATCGCAAGGAGCGTGGCGTCCTGACAGCCTTCCTTGACGGTCGGGGCGCCGTTGGTCAAAGTTCCCGTCTTGTCGAAGAAGATGGTTTGGCATTTGGAGAAGGCTTCCAGGGCCGCGGCGTCTTTGTAGAGGATGCCGCAGTTGGCCGCTTTGCCTAGCCCGCAGGCGAGGGCCGCGGGAGTGGCAAGGCCCAGGGCACAGGGGCAAGCCACGACGAGCACCGTCAGCGCGTAGGGAAGCGCGGTGTTGAAGTCTTTTATGAGCCACCAGACTATAAGCGTTAAAAGGGCCGCTATGATGACGCCCAGGGCGAAGTGCCCGGAGACGTGATCGGCTAGGAGCGCGACTTTCGGCCTGGTCGTTCTGGCCTCCTCGACGAGCCGGACCATGCCGGCCAGCGTCGTGTCGTCGCCGCTGCGCTCCAGAACCATCGTAAAAGCCCCCAGGAGGTTCATAGAGCCCCCTGTGACCGCGTCCCCGACTCCTTTATCGACCGGGAGGCTTTCGCCCGTTAAAAGCGATTCGTCGAAGGAACTTTTGCCTTCTATGATCCTGCCGTCGCCGGGAACTCTTTCGCCCGGTTTGACGAGCAAAATATCGTTTTCGCTCAGAAGCTCGGTGGGGATGTCTTTTTCCACGCCGTCAACGAGCAGATGAGCGTGTTTGGGCAGAAGGTCGGTGAGTTCCTCCAGAGCCGAAGCGGCGCTCTTTCTGGCGCGGTCTTCGAGCTTGCGGCCGAGGCCTACAATGGCGAGCACCATGGCGCTGGCGCAAAAGTGGTAATGAGGATGCTCTATTACGCCATTAGCAAAGAGTAATAGCTCCGCCAGGCTGTAAAGGAAAGCCGTGCCGGTGCTGAGGCCGACAAGAAGCTGCATGTCGGGATGAGCGTAACGGACCGCTTGGTAGGCGCCTTTGAAAATGTCAAATCCCCAAACGACGGCAGGGAGCGCCAAAAGCATTTGGAAGAGACCGTCCGTTATGTGGTTTTCGGGATGAGGGAAGAGGTCCCACTCGATCAGGAAAAGAATAACGGCGCCGGCGATGGCGAAAAGGAAAAGCACGTTCTTTACGAGCAGGCTTTCCTTTTTCTTGAGGGGATTTTCGAGCGTCGGGGTAAAGCCGGCGTCGGAGGTTGCTTTCAGGATCGCTTCCTCGTTGGCTTTTGTCTCATCGTAATAGACGATGCAGCGCTTGCTGATGGGATCAACGCCGCTTCTCACGACGCCGGGGGTCTTGTCGATGCTGGCTTTTACTTTTGAGGAACAGCCCGCGCAGCGCATGCCGGGCGCGAAGAAGACGAAGCTTTTCATTTGGCTTCCTGGACTTTTTCCTCTTTCTCGAAGAGGCGGTAGCGGACGCCAGTGTAAGCGGCGTTGTCTTCTTCGGGGAAAGTGACGAGCGTTTGTTCGGGTTTGTTGAGGCCCACGACGGTCTTCAGAAGGAAGTTGTATTCCAGGCCCAGGGTCGTTTCTTTATCCCAAACGGTGTCGGTGTTCTTGCCGGAAGCCAGGAGCGTCAGGAAGCGTCTGGCCGTCATAAGGGCTTTTTCGCTGTCCGTTTCGCCTTCCCTGGACATGTCGGCCAAATCAAGGAAGATCTGCTCCGCTTCCAAAAGATGGTCGGGAGTCAGGGGCGTCTTCTTATAACTGGACATCACGCGGTAGAGGTCTAATTCCGTGTAGAGCTCGTTCAGCTCTTTTATAAGGCCGGCCAGCGAGCGGTAATAGTCCGCTTCCTTTTCGACCTTCACGGTCTTGATCTTCGGCCAGTCTCTTTCTTCCGTGATCTCTTCGGGCTTTTCAGCGCTGTAAACGGCGGAGCGGATCCAGCAGGAGGAGAGAAGGTCTTTTTCTTTGTCTTTGAGATCAACGGCGGCTGCCACGGCGCGTTCAGACAATCCCAAATGCCCTTTCAATTCTTCCCTCAAGCCTGTCAAAAGGCCGGCTTCCGCTTCGGGGATGTCGTCCGTCGCGCCCAGAACGTAGAGGATATGCTTAGTTTTGGGCGGGACGACCCAGCGGTGCAGTTCCCTGAAAGTCCTTTCCGGCAGAGCGGCCGGCGGCGGCAGGAAGAAGACGCGGCTCGTGGGTTCGCCGATGTGCACGGGATCTTTCCAGGGCGGCTGTTCAAAGGAAGTCTTGGCGTTTTGCAGCAAGGCTTTTTTCTCCTCTCCGCTTCCTTTCGGCGCGTCGAAAAATTCTTTCACGGTCATGACTTTCGTCTCGCCGTCGAAAGCTCTGAGATACTTCACGGCTTCGCGGTAATTTTGGGAGGAGATGTCGCTAGAAAAAAGCGCGTCCGCAAGGACGGAAAGGCTGTCGAAGGCTTCCTCTTCCTCGATGGAGAAATAGTTGTTGCCGAGGTAGGCTCTCAAAAGAGCTGCGCTGCCCCAGGGTGTGTCGGCTTTCTCTTTGTAGGCGGCGTAAACCGTATAGTCTTTTAGTTTGCCATCTTTTTCGCCGATGAAGGCGGCTTCCTTTACGGCTTTTATTTCGTCGTCCACGTCCCTCTGCACGGAGGAAGGCACTCTCGATTCAGGTAGGCAGATCTTCATGCCAACGGAAGCGAAAAGCAGCGCGTTCCTGACCGCTATGCGGTCGGAACCCTGCGCGGCTTCGTAACGGTTTTCCAGATTCTCGACCAGATCGACGAAGAGGGAAGCGTACTGGTCGTAGAGGAACGTGCCGTAAACGCCGTCCGCAGCCCTTTCATAATAATTGCGGAAAAGCTCAAAGGCTGAATCAGCGGTGATAAAAACTGCGCTTTCTCCGCGGTAAAGAGAGGAAAAACTCACGCCGGTCTTGCCCTGGAATTCTTCCTTGTATTCTTTCGGTTGTTCCGGGGCTTTTTCTTCGGACGCATTGGCCTCTGTTTTTCCTTCGGCTTTGTGCGCTTCACTAAGCTTTGCGAGCTCTTCGTCCGCTTTCGCCTCCATATAGAAATGATGGGCGACAAGGGATGCCACGGCGAGAATGAAAAGCGTGAAGATTATGAAGGCGGCTTTTTTCATCAGAGGGGGAGATTCCTTATGCGTTCAATAAGCCCGGTGGTGGAGAGGCCGGCGACCTTCGGCATAAGATGGATGCGGCCGCCGTATTTTTTGACGGTCGACGCCTCGATGCAGTTTTCGCCGTATTCGGAGCCGTTGACGTGCACGTCTGGTTTCACAACTTCCAAAAAGGGCATGGGCACGGTCTCGTCGAAGATGTGGACATAGCTTACGATGGAAAGAGCGGAAAGCAGCGCGGCGCG
>JAFSWV010000032.1 GCA_017444325.1 bacterium
GCTGACGTAGGCGCCGACCTGGTCGGTAAAGTTGAAGCCAACATTCCGGAAGACGACCCCCGCAACCCCGCCACCATCGCTGACAACGTCGGCGACAACGTGGGCGACGTTGCCGGTATGGGCGCCGACCTCTACGAATCCTACTGCGGTTCCGTTCTGGCCACCGCTTCTCTGGGCGCCGCTCTCGGCACCGGCGAAGGCGCTGTCGCCAACCCGCTGAGCTTCGTCTTAGCTCCGATGCTCATCGCCGCTGTCGGTATTCTGCTCTCCATCGTCGGCATCTTCCTGGTCCGCTGCAAAGAAGGCGCGACCCAGAAGAACCTGCTCAGAGCTCTGGCGACCGGTACCTGGACCAGCACGGCCCTCATCATCGTCGCCGCTTTCTTCATCATTCAGGCTCTCGGCCTGCCCGTGGGTCTCTTCGGCTCCGTGGTGGCTGGCCTTGTCGCCGGCGTCATTATCGGCCAGGCGACCGAATACTACACTTCCGATGAATACAAACCCACCAAGGGTATCGCCAATCAGGCCAACATGGGCGCCGCCACGACCATCATCGACGGTCTGGCTGTCGGTATGTTCTCCTCTGGCATCCCTGTCGTGACGATCTGCATCGCCATCCTGGCCGCCTTCGGCATGGCCGGCGGCTTCGGCAACGCCAGCCTGGGCCTCTACGGCATCTCCATTGCGGCTGTCGGTATGCTCGCCACTCTGGGCATCACCCTTGCCACTGACGCTTACGGCCCGATCGCCGACAACGCCGGCGGCAACGCCGAAATGTCCGGCATGCCCGCCGAAGTCCGCACCAGGACCGACGCGCTCGACTCCCTCGGCAACACGACGGCCGCGACCGGCAAAGGCTTCGCCATCGGTTCCGCCGCCCTTACCGCCATGGCCCTTTTGGCCGCTTATCTTGAGGAAGTCAAGATCTGGCTCGGCAAGCTTTTGATCTCCGCTCCGGATTCCGCTTGCCTGAACGTCGTCAAGAAATACTTCGAAGGCCAGGGCGACCTTAAGGCCGCCATCAGCGGCATCGGCATGAAAGACTTCGTCTCCATGTACGACCTCAGCCTTCTGAACCCCCTGCTCCTCTGCGGCCTCTTCATCGGCGCCATGATGGCTTTCGTCTTCTGCGCCATGACCATGAAAGCCGTCGGCCGCGCCGCCGGCGCCATGGTTCAGGAAGTCCGTCGTCAGTTCAAGGAGATCGCCGGCATCATGGAAGGAACCGGCAAGCCTGACTACGCCCGCTGCGTGGCTATTTCCACGGCCGGCGCTCAGAAAGAAATGCTGATCCCCTCTCTCTTGGCCATCATCGTCCCCGTCGTTACCGGCTTGGTCCTCGGCGTGGCTGGCGTCCTTGGTCTTCTGGCCGGCGGCCTGACCGCCGGTTTCGTCCTGGCCTGCATGCTTAACAACGCGGGCGGCGCTCGGGACAACGCCAAGAAGTTCATCGAACGCGGCAACCATGGCGGCAAGGGCTCCGAAGCTCACAAAGCTGCGGTGGTCGGCGACACGGTCGGCGATCCTTGCAAAGACACCTCCGGCCCGGCCCTGAACATTCTCATCAAGCTGATGAGCATGGTCTCCGTGGTCTTCACCCCGGTCGTCGTCAAGTTCGCTCCTGTCATCCAGGAATGGCTCGGCCTCATCAAGTAAAATTACGAATATGAAAAAATATTTCGCGTTTGTTTCAACTCTTCTCCTGAGCGCCCTCGCTTGGGCGGATGAAGTCGCGACGGAAACAGCGGCGGCGGTCGACACCGCCGCCGCCGAGGCCGCCCCGGCGGCTGAAGGCGCGGTCAAGCAGCCGGGCCTCTTCGGCAATCCGCTCATCATGATGCTGATCCTTCTGGCGGCGATGTACTTCCTTATGATCGCCCCGCAGCGCAAGCAGAAGAAGCAGCGCGAGCAGATGATGGCCGCTCTTAAAGAGGGCGACCGCATTATGACCCAGAGCGGCGTTTACGGAACCATCAAGAAGATCAAAGAAGAATCCATAAGGCTTCAGATCGATGATCAGACCAAGACGACCATCGAGCTCTCCAAGAACGCCATCGCCATGGTCGTGAAGGAAGAGGAAACGAAGCCTGCCGAAAAGTAAAAAATGCCAAGTAAGTTTCACAAATATCTCAAAAAGATAAGCCTCTCCCTCGTAGGGGGAGTCTTCGCTCTGGCTCTGGGACTTCTGCTTTTGGTCCCGGAAGCCCAGAGCGGTGAAACTTACGGCGTATGTGCGCTGAGGCCGCAGAAACCGAAGGTTGCCAGTGACAGGAAGAAAATGAATCACGGCAACCGCACCGTCGTAAGGCAGAACTATTACAACATCCAGAGAAGGACCTACGGACCCACGGACGTCATGTTTAGGAAGGAAAGGACTCTGGGGCCGCTTACGACCAACATGGTCATGATGGTGACGGCAGACGGTACGACGCAGCACGTTATGAGGATCACTCATAAGAAAAAAAGCGAAACGCCCAGCGGCGTCAACAGGGTCGGCCGCAAGGGCAAACGGGATAAAGCGCAGAAGGACGCGGTAGAGAAAGCGAAAAAAGACGCCCGCGGCTTCCAGACTGATTCCAAAAAGACCAACGATTTCGGCGCCCTCAGATTCCAGAAAGCCACTCCTCCCACCAGCTCGGTCCAGACCGCCAGCGCGCCAAAGGCCTCGCATGATCCTGCCCGCGCCAAAAAAAGTTTAAGCGAGCGCCACACTAAAATGAACGCCACGCTTCTAAAGGCGAGGCAGCGCGAGACGGCGGAGGAACTCGGCGCCCCCATTCAGACTCCCCGCGCAACATATGCAGACGCGGACGACGCCGACACAAGTTTTTAAAGCGGACAGGCGTTATTAAAGAACAGGAAGTTCTTCAATTTTCGTCCCGCAAAATTAAGCGGGCCGTCTTTCCGCCCCCTTCTGAATTTGAATATAAATTAATAACAAATAAACAACCCTAAATATCTTTTAACTTTTATGAAACTCTCAACCAGATTTATTATCATCGCGATCGTCATTGCGGCTTGCATCGCGTTCATTCATCCCTCCATCCGCTGGGCCACCTATGACAACGCCCAGCGCGTCGCCCTTAACGGCGACCCCATGTCCAAGAACGCCGACGAGGCCATCGGACAGTGGAAACTCAACCAGCCCCCTCAGGACGCCCCCTTC
Source organism: bacterium (assembly GCA_017444325.1). Classification (GTDB taxonomy): domain Bacteria; phylum Auribacterota; class UBA3054; order UBA3054; family UBA3054; genus UBA3054. The sequence goes on from JAFSWV010000032.1 coordinate 3,167, forward strand.
GGTCAGAGACTGGCCTACAGCATTAAGAAATGGTGGCAGGGCGACCGCTCCAAAGTCTTGAACCTCGGTCTTGACCTTCAGGGCGGCATTTCCGTCTTTTTGAAAGTTGAACTGGACGACGCCATCCAGAGCCAGCTGGAGAATCTCCGCCAGCGCGCCGTGGAATATTTCGAGGAAAACAAGATCAATTATTCCGAGATCACCGTTCCCAAAGACAAAGTCGGCGAGATCACCTTCACGTTTGCCAACGCGGAAGACGCCAAGCAGGGCTTGGACCGTCTGCAGGGCCAGGAAGACTTCACGTCCGTCCTGAACCTCCCCTCCGCTTCCGGCACCTCCTTTACCGCCACCATGCGTCAGGGCGAGCAGGACAACCTCCGCCGCCGCGCCCTTGACCAGGCCCGCCACGTGGTCGAGAACCGCGTCAACGAGCTCGGTCTGACCGAACCGCAGATCCAGGTCGAAGAACCGGCCCGCATCATCCTTCAGCTCCCCGGCGAAAAGGACCCCAACAGAGTCCGCGAACTTTTGAAGAAGACCGCCCAGCTCAGCTTCCACGTCGTGGCTGACGCCAAGCGCAGCGACTCCTGCATCAAGAGCATCATTCGTCTGAAGAAGGCCGACAAGATCGACGAGAAGATCTTCCCCTCCTCCGGCACGACCGACCGCGGCGTTCCTTATACGACCTATAGGATCAGAACGACCGATTTCGAATATTTCAAGAAGCTGCTTGAGGACCCCGAAGTCCAGCGCCGCATTCCCCGCAACTGCACCCTGATGATCGGCAAAGAAGACGCCGACCGCCGTCAGGACGGCGAAAAGACCAGAGAGCTGACGCTCGTTGAGAACGCGGTCGCCATCGACGGCTCCTGCGTGAAAGACGCCAACGTCCAGATGGACGCCAGAGTCAACCGCATCGTGGCTCTGAAGCTCAATTCCGCCGGCCGCAACAGCCTCTCCAAGATCTCCCAGGTCGCGGAGCGCAAATATCTCAGTGAAAACAAAGTGACCCAGCTGGCCATCTGCCTTGACGACCTGGTCTATTCCTCCCCGCTGCTTCTCACGCACATCGACGGCGATCCTATCATCACTGGCTCCTTCTCCCAGGAAGAATGCAGCGATCTGGCCCTCGTTCTGCGCAGCGGCTCTCTGCCTGCCAGACTGACTGAAGAATACAGCCAGACCGTGGGCGCGACCCTTGGCTCCGACTCCATCAAGAAGAGCATCGCGGCCTTCGTCATTGGCTTGGCTTTCGTAGTCGTCTTCATGCTCGGCTACTATCTGCTGCCCGGTGTCGTCGCTATCATTGCCCTTATACTGAACGTCCTCATCACCATGAGCGTTCTGGCCCTCTTCCACGCCACGCTGACGCTGCCCGGCATCGCCGGTATCATCTTGTCGATCGGCATGGCCGTGGACGCCAACATCCTTATCTTCGAGCGTCTCAGAGAGGAACTCGCTTCCGGTAAGGAAGTGAAACGCGCTGTCAAAGAAGCTTTCGGCCGCGCCTTCATCACCATTCTGGACGCCAACCTGACCACCATTCTGGTCTCCATCGTCCTTTACATCTTCGGTATCGGCGCCGTCAAAGGTTTCGCCGTGACGCTGATCATCGGCATCGCCGCCAACCTTTTCACCGCGCTCTTCGTTTCCCGCAGCATCTTCGAACTGTTGCTTCTCAAATTTGAATCTGCTTCCGCTTTCAAGATGCTCCAGGCTTTCAACAACAGCCAGGTCAGATTCGTCAAGGGCGGCAAACTCATGGTCTTCATCGCTCTCGCCATCATCGTCTGCGGTCTTACCATTTTCATGATCCGCTTCACCGGCGAGAACAAAGCCATCGCCCAGGGCAAGAACCCGGCCGGCACTTCTCTCTTCACCGCTCCTCTGCAGGACGTTGACTTAACCGGCGGCGACATGATCGTCCTTAACTTCCCCAAGGAGATCAAAGTTGACGAAGTCAGAAACATCCTCAGAAGCGAAGGCCTCGGCGACAGCTACATCCAGAAAGCCGACACCAGAACGGAAGGCGTGGGCTCCCAGATCATTATCCGCTGCACCTTCGGCACTTCTGAAAAGGCTGCGGAAGCTCTGACCAAGGCCCTCCCCGACAACGCTCCTGAGACCGAACAGTCCATGCGCATCGGCCCGGCCGTCGGTAAAGAGATGAAGGTCCAGACCATTAAGTCCGTCATCATCGCCCTGATCCTGGTGCTTATCTACATCTGGTTCAGATTCCACAACGTCAGCTTCGCTTTCGCCTCCATCATCGCTCTGACTCACGACGTTCTGATCACGCTGGCCTTCTTCGGCTTCGTGACCTACCCGCAGATGAGTCTTAACGTGATCGCGGCCTTGCTGACCATCGTGGCTTACTCTATCAACAACACCATCGTCGTTTACGACCGCATCAGGGAAAATCTCCCGCAGGTCGGCAAGCTCAGTCTCAACGAAGTCATCGACCTTTCCGTCAACCAGGTGCTTTCCCGTACCATCTGGACTTCCGCGACTACTTTGTTCACGATCCTCTCCCTGTTCCTCTTCGGCGGCGACGTGATCAAGGACTTCGCTTACGCCTTGCTGGTCGGTATGACGGCGGGCACCTTCTCCTCTATTTTCCTCGCCCCGTATCTTGTTTCCGTTTGGTTCAAGAACAAACCCAGAGTGTAAAATATGCGTTATCTTATTACAGGCGGAGCCGGCTTCATCGGCTCCAACTTCGTCCATTTCATCATGGACAACTATCCTGACGCCGAGGTCATCAACCTCGACAAGCTGACCTACGCCGGCAACCTCGACAACGTCAAGGAATACGTCGGGAATCCCCGCTATTCCTTCGTCCACGCCGACATCGCCGACGCCAAGGTAGTCGACGCCCTCTTCGAGAAGGGCGTCGATTACTGCGTCAACTTCGCGGCGGAGACCCACGTCGACCGCTCCATCGGCGATCCAAGTGAATTCATCACCACCGACGTTTTCGGGACCTACGTGCTTCTGGAAGCCGCTAGAAAATTCGGCGTCAAGAAGTTCATCCAGATCTGCACCGACGAAGTTTACGGCACCATCGAGCCGGGCCGTTCATCTGTGGAGACGGATCCCCTGATGCCCAGGAACCCCTATTCCGCCAGCAAGGCGGGCGCCGACCGTTTGGCTTACAGCTATTTCGCCACCTACGGCGTGCCGGTCTGCATCACCAGGGCTTCCAACAACTACGGCATCTACCACTATCCGGAAAAGATGATCCCGCTTTTCGTCACGAACCTTCTGGAAGACCGCCCCGTTCCCATTTACGGCGACGGCAAGAACGTCCGCGACTGGCTCCACACCCTGGACCACTGTCGCGGCATTCAGACCGTCATCGACAAAGGCGTCGTGGGCGAAGTCTATAACATCGGCGGCGGCAACGAACGCCAAAACATCGAAGTCGTCGATCTGATCTTCAAGCATCTCAACAAGCCCGACAGTTTGAAAACTTTCGTCAAGGACCGTCTCGGCCACGACAGGCGCTACTCCCTTTGCTGCGACAAGCTGAAAGCCCTCGGCTGGCAGCCTATCGTCAAATTCGAGGAAGGCCTCGCCAAGACCATCGACTGGTACGTCAACAACCGCTGGTGGTGGGAAAAATTGAAGAGCGGCGAATACTGGGAATACTATAAGAAGCAATATCAGGATCGCTAATGGCAAAAAAAGCGCTGATTACCGGCATCTACGGCCAGGACGGCTCATACCTTACCGAGCTGCTTCTGGAACACGGCTACGAAGTCTGGGGCGTCGACAGAGACGCCCCGGAAGACTTCCACGAGACCTTCGAGCACTTAAAACCCAAAGTCCATCTCCTTCAGGGCGACCTGATGGACCAGATGGGCGTTCTCAAAATGTTCGAAAAAGTCATGCCGGACGAGATCTACAACTTCGCGGCCTGCTCCTTCATTCCCTTCTCCTGGGACGAGCCGGTCATCACCGGCGAAGTGAACGCCCTGGGCGTCGCGAGGCTATTGGAAGTCATCCGCCGCGTCAAACCCGACGTCAGGTTCTACCAGGCCTCTTCTTCCGAGCTTTTCGGCAAACCCGACACCAAGCCCCAGAACGAGAATACGCCCTTCCGTCCGGGAACGCCGTACGGCACAGCAAAGCTCTACGCGCACTGGCTGACCGCCAACTTCCGCGACCGCCTCGGCCTCTTCTCCTGCTCCGGCATTCTCTACAACCACGAGTCGGAACGCAGGGGCAAGCAGTTCGTCACAAGGAAGATCACTTCCGCCGCGGCCGCCATCAAAAAAGGCCTGCAGAATGAGCTCGTCCTCGGCGACATTGAAGCCAAGCGCGACTGGGGCTACGCCAAGGACTACGTCAAGGCCATGTGGCTCATGCTCCAGCAAGAGAAGCCCAGCGATTACGTCATCGCCACGGGAATAGAGCACTCCGTCAAGGACATCCTTGACATCGCCTTCTCCTACGTTGATCTCGACTGGCACGACTACGTCAAGATCGACCAGAGCCTGATGCGCAGAGTCGAGCTCAACCGCCTCGTCGGCGACTCCTCCAAGGCCCGCAAAGAACTCGGCTGGGAACCATCCCTCACATTCGAGGAAATGATCAGGCTCATGACCGAGACCGACCTAACGGCTCTTAAGTAAATCGCGAAACAGCCGCCCCGGAGGGCGGCTGTTTTTTTATTCCGAGCCCCTCTTGATTTTGGACTATCTATTTAGTAATATAATCTTGGTTAGCCTGCGCTAACTAATTTTTCACCCCTACAAGTTAGACATAACTAACAAAAAGGAACTATATATGAACACCAAGTCCAAATTCGTTTTCTTAGCGGCTTTTGCCGCCGGGTCGCTTCTGGCGGCCCACACCCAGGTCAATCTTAACACGGCCGCTCCGACGGCCGCTCCTTCCAATGCCGGCACCTACTATCACGCCGTTCCCTCCACTCCGGGCGTAGGCCAGGCCGTCCGCATCGTGGAATCCCATGACGACACCGACTACATCGTCAAAGTATTCCCTTTGAAGAACCCTGACGGAGCTTTCGAGATCGTAGGCATCCTGAAAGCCGCCATCGACGCCGAGAGAGGCGACATCCGAGCTTCCATCAACGACGAGACGGAAGAAGCTACGCTCATTGTCACCGCTCCTGATTTTCAGATGCCTTATATAGAGTCCGCGATAGAGAGACTGGATAAGAAAGGCGTCAGCTTCGACAACGACGGCACCGAGACGTTGGTCTACACCTTCAAGAACCGCCAGGGCAAAGATCTTGCCGATATGATCGAAGGCACGATGCTCTCCGGCTACGGCGACATAATGGTGGACGAGGATCTCAACCAGGTCATCATCAACGACACCCCCACCAGCCTTGCCTGCGTGCAGGAGCAGCTGCCGAAATTCGACACCCCGACCCGCCAGGTCAGGATCGAGTGCGAAATAGTGGAACTCGAAAACAGCGATGACTTCAACTTCGGCCTTGCTCTGGAAGCCTGGAAAGAAGCCCTGCCTGAAAGCGTCGATATGACCATCGACTGGAACAAGGAACGCCAGGGCAACAACGGCTCTCCCGACGGCTGGGCCAGGACCATCGCTCAGAACGTCCAGCTTTCCGGCATGCGCCCCAAGGCTGTCGCCAACTTTATCAATTACCTTGTCCGCAGAGGCGACGCCAAAGTCCTCTCCCGCCCGACGCTCGTCGTCAACAACGGAAAGTTGGCCACCGTGGAATCAGTTGACAACGTAAACTACAAAGGCTACAACAGCGATCCGGAAAACACCATGGACAAGCAGGCCGAGACCGGCGTCGTCATGACGATCCTGCCGAATCTGGCCGCCAATTCCATGAACCTGGAAGTGGAAGCCTCCGTTCACTCCCTGGTCGGCTGGACCACCGGCGGACTGCCCATCATCAACCACAGGAACACCTCCGCCAGCGTCAACGCCCGTCCCAACGAGACCATCACCATCTCCGGCCTCCGCCGCGACTACGTCACCAAAGCCGACGAACGCGTCCCCGTTCTTGGCTACATTCCCTTCTTGGGATACCTCTTCCGTCATGAGATCGACGTCAAGAAGAGCAGCGAGATCATAATCCTCCTGACCCCCTGCGAAGTCGGCAAAGAGAACGCCAGGGAACATCATCTCGTCGACGACATCAAGAACGGCGAAGAAGAGGAAAACGCCATCAACAAATTCGTCGACCGCGTCATCCTCAACAAGTCCCTCTAAGCAAAGCAAACCAACAAGTTCACTCCATATAGTTCAATACAAACCATAGCGCGAATCAGCGCCCGGCCGCACGGCCGGGCGCTCCTTTTTTCTTGCCTTTGATCATTCGGGATATATCCCAAGAATTTATATATTAGGGCAGCCAATGTTTTAGTATAATTTTCTTAGGTAGTAAAATATGGTAACTATCCGGGAGGACCAGTGATTATGAAAAAAGCGCTGCTTTTCTTTTTGCTTCTGTTCGTCTGGTTTGCAGAGGCTTCGGACCTCACTTACAAGGAATTTAAGAAGCTTGTGTACGAAAAAGCGTATTTGGAGGACAGGCTCTCTTCGAGGGCAACAGGTGGAGGTGATTGGATTGGGTGGGACAAAAAAGTTGAATTGAGCGCGGAAAATATGACGAATGTTACTCGAAAGCTCGAAGAATTCAGTCCGGCTCAAGTTTGGACTTATGTCATGCGGCTTAATGAGGAACTCTCCTGGGAAGATATGACAATGAGGCTTCGTTCGGATGTAATCGCTCCACCATCAAACTGGCAAGATTTCCGCGCGTACAGGGAAGCTGAAGATATTCTTGAAAAAGAGA
>JAFSWV010000033.1 GCA_017444325.1 bacterium
TGCAGAAGGCACAGCAAGATCCTTCAGAACAAAATAAACGCCGCGAAATTTTTGAGGACGCTGGAAGCCAGAAAACTCGGCCCGGTCGTCTGCCAGCACTACGAGATAGGGATAGGAAAGGAAGGGAAACGCTTGGTGCAGCTCTCAGACCTGCATTACAACGATCTTTCCAAGCTTTTCCTCAAGGAAGTGATTTCCGAGGTCAACAAACTTGAGCCAGATTATGTCGCCATCACAGGCGACTTCATCCAGAAGATAAAAGATATCCCGGAGTTAATCGAACTTCTTGGTAAACTCAAGGCCAAGGAAAAAATATTTTACGTCCTGGGCAATCATGACTTTTGGATCGGAGCGGAGAAACCCCTGACGGAAGCCCTGGATTCCCTGGGCTTCGTGCATTTAAGGAACGAAACTTTCGCGGCGGGGGAGACGATCTTTCTGGGCTCGGAAGCGCCCTGGGGACAGGAGATGTCCCGCTTCGCTTCTCTTGACAAAGAAAAACTTATTATCGCTCTGGGCCATGACCCGGACGAATGGGAGAATTGGCGGGAAATAGGAGCGCATCTTGTCCTCTCCGGGCACACCCACGGAGGACAAATTCGTTTCGGGCTCTTCGGGCCGATGATCCTGCCCTCGAAATTTGGCGCCATGATGGCGGAGAGAGTCCTTGCCAAAGACGGCAGCGTTATGCTCATAAGCAGGGGATTGGGAAAGCCTTATTTCCGTTTTTGTAATCCCTGCGAGATCACCATGATCGATATTCGCCTGTAAAATCGGCGAATAAGATATATTCTTGAAATAGCAAAAATTTTTTGCTATGCTTAAGGTCCAGATACGGGGTGCTTCCTCCACGGTGGAGCGAGGCTGAGATGATACCCATATTAACTTGATCCGGATAATACCGGCGTAAGGAAAAAGGATATGACCCAACTTCAAAGTGCAATTGAGGGCGTCATAACTGATGCCATGAGGACAGTGGCGGAATTTGAGCATGTGCCGCCGGAAACAGTCCTCGCTGAAGTGGCGGCGGGAAGAGCCGTCATTCCTTTAAACCCCTCCCATAAAAATTGTCGGCCTGTTGGCGTAGGGAGGGTCTTCACAACAAAAATTAACGCCAACTTAGGCTGCAGTAAAGACCGCTCGTCTCTGGATGAGGAACTGAAAAAACTTGCAGTTTCTCTAAAGTACGGCGCGGATTTCGTCATGGACCTGACCGTGGGTAAAGATGTCTCTTATATTCGCAAAGAGATGATCAAAAATTCGCCCGTGCCTTTGGGGACTGTGCCTGTTTACGAGACCGTTTCGCGTCTGGAGGGCAGCGTTCCCAAGATGGACATGGCTTTGCTGTTGGACGTCATTACTGAGCAGGCGGAGCAGGGCGTGGATTTCATGACGCTGCACGCGGGGCTTTTGAGAAGGCACATTCCTCTGGCTGTTAAAAGGACCATGGGAATAGTCTCCCGAGGCGGATCCTTGATGGCGGAGTGGATGCTGGAGCATGACGCGGAGAATCCTCTTTATGAGAACTGGGACAAAGTGCTGGATATTCTGTATAAGCACGATGTGACGGTCTCCTTGGGGGACGGACTTCGCCCGGGGTGCATCGCGGACGCTTCCGACGAGGCCCAGTTCGCCGAGCTTTCCGTTTTGGGAGAGCTTGTCAAAGCCTGCCGCGAAAGAGGCGTGCAGGTCATGGTGGAAGGCCCCGGGCACATTCCTTTCAACGAGATAAAGATGAACATGGAAAAGGAGCGGGAGCTTTGTTTCGGCGCGCCTTTCTACGTGCTCGGTCCCGTTGTTACGGACATCGCCCCCGGCTACGACCATATCGTGTCCGCCATCGGCGCCACCGCCGCGGCGACCTACGGAGCCTCGCTTCTGTGCTACGTGACGCCAGCGGAACACCTCGGTCTTCCCACGGAGGACGACGTGAGGGAAGGCTGCGTAGCCTATAAGATCGCGGCGCACGCCGGCGACATCGCCAGAGGTTTGCCTGGGGCAACAGACATCGATCTTAAGATGTCGGAGGCCAGGAAGAATTTCGACTGGGACAAGCAGTTCGAGTGCGCCCTGGATCCCGAGACCGCCAAAGCAAGGTGGATGAAGGGAGAGCCCGAATCCCACGACGAGGATCACTGCACCATGTGCGGAAAGGAGTTCTGCGCCGTCAGGACCACGAAAAGGATCAAAGAACTTTTAGCCAATAAAAATTGAGGAATATAAAATGAAGAAAGAAGTAATGGAAGAGACTATCTCCGGCGCTATAGTAAAGAGTTTTTTTAAGAAACTGCAGGACAACATGGCCCTCGACGTGGCCATCGCGGGCGCCGGGCCGTCAGGTTTAGTGGCCGCTTATTATCTGGCCAAGAAAGGACTGAAGGTCGCCATCTTCGAATCGAAGCTGGCGCCCGGCGGCGGCATCTGGGGCGGCGGCATGCTGATGAACGAAGTGGTCGTCCAGGACGACGCTGCCAAGATACTGCACGAATTCGGCATCACCACCGTGCCCATCAAGAAGGGCTACCACACCGTTGACTCCGTGGAAATGGCCTCCGGGCTTATTTTCGGAGCTAGGCACGCCGGCGCGGTCATCTTCAATACGGTGACGATAGAGGACGTAGTAATGCACAACGACGTGGTCAGTGGCGTGGTCATCAATTGGAATCCTGTGGTGAGACTGGAAATGCACGTGGATCCGCTGGTCGTTACTACGCGTGCTCTCATAGACGGCACGGGACATCCCAATGAGATCGTAAGGAAGGTCGTCAGCAAGGCTGGTGTGAAGATCGATTCGCCCACCGGCGGCGTGATGGGGGAGAAGCCCATGTGGATGGAAGACGGCGAAAGGACGACTTTGATCAACACCAAGAAACTCTACCCCGGGCTCTACGCCTCCGGCATGGCGGCCAACAACGTCCAGGGCGGTTTCCGCATGGGGCCCATTTTCGGCGGCATGCTTAAAAGCGGCAAGAAAGTCGCCGATCTCGTGGAAGCGGATCTGAAGAAATGAAAATAGAAGACGGATTCGGACTTTATCTCATTGTGACGAACCCTGTCGCGGGGTACGCCAAGTGCGCGGAGGCCGCCGTGAAATGCGGACTGCGCTTCGTGCAGCTCAGGATGAAGAACGCTCCGGAAGCGGAGATCCTGAGGGAAGCGAAGAATATGCGCGCGGCCACCAGAGGGACGAAGACGCTCTTCATCGTGAACGACAATCCGAAACTCGCGGCGTTGGCGGAAGCCGACGGCGTGCATCTCGGGCAAGGCGACATGCCGATAGCCATCGCGCGCAAGCTCTACCCGGAGCTGGCGGTCTTCGGGCTCTCCACGCACAATATAAGCCAGGTTCGGGAAGCGGCCAGGCTTGCTCCCGACTACATTGGCGTGGGGCCTGTCTATGCCACTCCGACCAAAGCGATCCCCGACCCCACGCTGGGAGTTGAGGGCGCGGCTGAAATGATAAAAGCCGCGCCCTGCCCGGCGGTGGCGATAGGGGGCATTAATGATGAAAACTTACCTTTAATAAAACGCGCCGGCGCCCGGAACTATTCCGTGGTGCGGGCCGTTTGTCAAAATAATGATCCGGAATCAGCCATAAGGAGGCTTATGGAGATCTGGGCAACCCAAAATTAATAAACGATGAAAAAAAGAACAAAGTACGTCTTCATCACGGGCGGCGTGGTGTCAAGTCTGGGGAAAGGCATTACGTCGGCAAGCCTTGCCCTTCTTTTGAAAAGCCGGGGCTACAACGTTTTCATGCAGAAGCTGGATCCTTACCTGAACATCGATCCCGGCACCATGAGCCCTTACCAGCACGGCGAAGTTTTCGTGACGGACGACGGAACGGAAGCGGACCTGGACCTCGGGCACTATGAGCGCTTCGCGGGCGTCACTTGCAGTAAAGCCTCCAACTACACCAGCGGTAAAATTTATTCCGCGGTGCTGCAACGCGAGCGCCAGGGCGGATATCTGGGCGGCACGGTGCAGGTCATTCCGCATATCACAAACGAGATCAAGTCCGCTATCCGAAGCGCGGCTGGCCCTGAGGTGGACATCGTTCTTTGCGAGATCGGCGGCGTTTCCGGCGATATCGAATCTCTGCCTTTCTTGGAAGCGGCACGCCAGTTCCGTTTTGAGGAAGGCCCCAACAACACCTGCTTCGTACATTTGACGCTCGTTCCGTACCTTCGGGCGGCGGGGGAATTGAAGACCAAGCCCAGCCAGCAGTCCGTGGCGGTGCTGCGTTCCATCGGCATCATCCCGGACATCCTGGTATGCCGCACGGAAATGCCGATCCCCCAGGAGCACCGGGACAAACTGGCGCTCTTCTGCAACGTCAGGAAAGAGCGTGTCATAGAAGAGCTGGACATCACCACCAGCGTTTATGCTATTCCCAAAGCTTTGAGCGAACAGCATCTGGACGAGGAAGTCTTAAAGCAGCTCGACCTTGAGATGAAACCCATTAAGCACACCTCCTGGGACGAACTGGTGAAAAGAGCCACGAAGCCGAAAACGGAATGCACCATCGCCCTGGTCGGAAAATACGTGGCCATAAAGGACGCTTACAAGAGCGTGCATGAGGCTTTCCAGCACGCCGGCATGGGCCATTACGCCAAGGTAAAGGTCAAATTCATCGAGGCCGAGGATTTGGAGAAGAGCACGCGTCCTCTGCAGGGCGTGGACGGCATACTGGTGCCCGGCGGCTTCGGCAGCCGCGGCGTTCCCGGAAAATGCATCGCCATCCGTTACGCCAGGGAACACAAGATACCCTTCCTCGGCATCTGCCTCGGCATGCAGTGCACGGTTATCGAGTTTGCCAGGAACGTCCTGAAATGGAAGGACGCCAATAGTACGGAATTCGACCCCAAGACCACGCATCCGGTCATCGATCTTATGGAAGAGCAGAAGAAGATCACCGACAAGGGCGGCACTATGAGACTGGGCGCTTACCCCTGCAAGCTGACGAAAGGTTCTGTAGCCGCGAAAGCCTACGGCAGCACGGAAATTTCCGAGCGTCACAGACACCGCTACGAGCTTAGCTACGACAGCGAGAGCTGCAAGGCGTTGGAGAAAGCCGGCCTCAAAGTCGTCGGCCTTTCCCCGGACAAAAAGCTGGTGGAAGTGGTGGAACTGCCCGATCATCCTTATTTCGTGGCCTGCCAGTTCCATCCGGAATTCAAGTCGCGTCCGACGAAGCCGCATCCGCTGTTCTTCAACCTGGTGAAAGAGGCGCTTCTTTACAAAAAGGCGAAGGAAAACAAGAAAAAATAAGCGTTTCATTTTAGGTTGAAATTTGTTAGAATGTACCCATCAAGGAGGTACTAACCTAAAATGAAAAACAAAACAAAATTCGTCTTCGTGACCGGCGGTGTAGTTTCCAGTCTGGGAAAGGGAATCACGTCGGCCAGTCTGGCCTGTTTACTAAAGAGCCGCGGGTACCGCGTCTTCATGCAGAAGCTCGATCCCTATCTGAACGTTTACCCCGGGATCATGAGCCCCTTCCAGCATGGCGAGGTCTTCCTTACCGACGACGGTACGGAAGCCGACCTCGACCTCGGCCACTATGAGCGTTTCGCGGGCGTCACCTGCACGAAATGCTCGAGTTACACCAGCGGCAAGATCTATTCCGCCGTGCTGCAAAGGGAGAGGGAAGGAGGATACCTTGGCGGCACTGTCCAGGTCATTCCGCACATCACCAACGAGATCAAAGCGTCCATCAGAAGCGCCGCGGGCCCCGACATTGACATTGTTCTCTGCGAAATAGGCGGCATCGCCGGCGACATCGAGTCGCAGCCGTTCCTGGAAGCCGCCAGGCAGTTCCGTTTCGAGGAAGGCCCCAACAACACCTGCTTCGTGCATTTGACGCTCGTTCCGTTCCTCAGGGCCGCCCAGGAACTGAAGACCAAGCCCAGCCAGCAGTCTGTTGCCGTGCTTCGCTCTATTGGCATCATCCCGGACGTCCTGGTCTGCAGGACGGAAGTGGAGCTCCCGCAGGAGCACAGGGACAAACTGGCGCTCTTCTGCAACGTCCGCCCGGAGCGAGTCATTGAGGAAAGGGACATTACGACGAGCGTTTACGCCATCCCCAGAGAACTCAGTAGGCAGCATCTCGACGAGGAAGTCTTAAAGCAGCTGAATCTGCCCCTGAGGCCGATCAGGCACACCAATTGGGATACCCTGGTCAGGAAAGCCACCCAGCCGAAAAAGAGCTGCACCGTGGCGCTGGTCAGCCGCTACGCTTCCATCAAAGACGCTTACAAGAGCGTCTATGAATCGCTGCAGCACGCCGGCATGCAGTGCGACGCCAAGGTCATCACCAAAGTCGTGGAGCCCGAGGAGCTCATGAGGAACGCCAAGAAAGCGCTCTCGGGAGTGGACGGCATCCTGGTCATGGGCAGCATGACCAACTACGGCGAGAAAGGCAAGAGCCTGGCGGCCAAATTCGCCAGGGAAAACAAGATCCCTTATTTCGGCATCTGCGCCGGTATGGAATGCGCCGCTATAGAATTCGCGGAGAATGTTCTGAAGATCAAGAACGCTTCGCTCTCCGACAAGGGCGAAGAAAGATCCGCCATCGGCATTATCGATGAGCAGAGAAGCGGCACCACCAAGCTCGGCGCCACCGAACTTATTGTCGAAAAGGGGACGAAAGCCTTCCAGCTCTACAAGGCGAGGAAGATCTCGGAACGTCATCGTCAGCGCTACGCCATGCTTTACGACAAAGCTTTGGCGGAAAAATTCGAGAAGGCCGGCCTGAAGGTCTCTGCTCTCTCAGCGGACGGCAAGTTTGTTGAACTTTTGGAAATGCCGGATCATCCCTTCTTCATGGCCTGCCAATATCATCCTGAATTCAAATCCCGCCCGACAACTCCGCATCCTCTTTTCAAGGCTTTCATAAAAACGACGCTTGATAAGAAGAAAAAATAATTGGATAGCCCCCGCCTTGCGCGGGGGCTTTTTTTGTTGACTTTGATTCGTGATTTTTGATAATATAAATAACACTAACAACTGGAAAATTATATGAAGAAGATCACGTTTTTGGCAGTTTTACTGGCGTTGTTTGCTTCGCTCTCCCTTGTCGCCGCCGACAGGGATTTCGACTCCATGGCTCCGGACCCCGACCACACTATGGGCAAGGGATTGCTGAGAGGTCTTGCCAACGTTGGCTGCTCGCTTATTGAGTTGCCGGCCCGCACGACTTATTACTCCTGCCTCTACAGCTGGAATTACATTCCCTACGGCCTGCCCATGGGTATCATTGACGGCGCCAACTTTTCCGTGATCAGGGTGGTCGGCGGCGTCTTCGACCTTCTGGTCCTGGGAACCAATGCCCGCAACCACACGCTGTACACGATCTTCGAGATCCCCACGTGGCCTTGGGATTCGCCCTGGCTGCCGACCGAGGAGGAGTGCAAGGAGATAGAGTGGTGAGTTGACAGCAAAAGTCTCTTTTGCTAGAATACCAGCAGTTTATTAATTGAATAATAAGTTAATCTACCATAGATACGGAGGAAATATGCGCATCTTGGTTCTTTTGGCCATGGCTCTCGCTTTAGTCGGCTGCTCGACGACCGCTAAGGATACGCAGACGGCTATTCAGGATCTCTCTTACATTTATCCGGATGATGAGATTGTCCATGAGACCTACAAGACCGTAGAGAACGCCGAATGGCTCTTCACTACGGACGAGTACGCCGGTTGGGGCTACTAAGCCGAAGATGGATCTAAAATTCATAATTAAGACTCACTGCGCGTGCGCGGTGAGTCTTTGCTTTTTTATCGCTAGCCATATCTGTAGCGCGAGCGATGTTCACCCTGTGGGCGAAAAGCTGACCTACAAGGCTTACGCCGTCGGTTTCCTGCCGATAGGCACGGTGACGCAGGAAACTTTCACCAGCAATTTTGAGGGGCGCACGACCTACTGTTTCACCGGGCGCTGCTACGGCAATTACCTTGTTTACCTGGCTGACGTGCGTTTGGCAGCCCAGGTCGCCCGCTACAGCGGGGAATCGCTTTTTCACGATCTGGAGCAGTACGGCACGGAACGCCGCGGACGCAAGCTGCTTTTTGACCGCGAAAAAAATAAGATGACCTACACCAGGCTGGAAAAGGATAAGGTCACTTACAAGGTGCGCCGCGTCATAGACGCCGGTCACGACGTGGACGATATTTTCGGCGGCGCCTTCAAAGTCAGGGCCCGCCTTGGCTCCAATATCGGCGACTACACAGAAGTGAAGCTTGTCGAGACTGACAAGATATTCCACCTCAGGGTGGAAGTGGTCGAGAAGACGATTCTCCCCATAAAGGACGTCGGCAATTTTCATGCGATGAAAGTGGTCATAAAGCCCCTGAACCTCAAGAAAGAGGAAGTTTTCAAGGGGCTTCTCGAACTTGACAAGGACGTGACCATATATCTGGAAGAAAAGACCAAGACGCCTCTGCTCATATCCTCCACGGTTCCCTTCGGCTTCGTCAGGCCGAGGATAACCGTTTTGCTGCAAAATTGGGAGACGGTCCCGGGTTTTGAGCCCATGCCGGTCACGGAAGAAGAGCTCAAGGAATTTTCGGAGAAAAAATAAATGCTCACACGCGGCGAGTATCTGGCAGCCTGGCTCGTCGTCGCGCTGACGATAGCCTTCGGTTTCATAAGGCTTGTTTCCAACGCAAGGGAAAATGAAAAAACGATAACTCTGCGTTTGGAGAGCATAGAACCCGTTTCTCTCGAGGAAAACGAGCCGTGACCGACATCGACGCCCTTCTGATACTGAACCATCTGCGCGTAGGGCCGATCTCGGCCAGAAGGCTTCTGGAATATTTCGGTTCGCCTTCCGAGATCTTCCGCTCCCTCCCCAAGGAGAAAAAGGCGCCGGAA
>JAFSWV010000034.1 GCA_017444325.1 bacterium
GTCGGCTTCCATTTCCGTGACGCCGTGCTCCACCTGGACGCGGGCGTTCATTTCCATGAAGTAATAATCGTTTGTGTCTTCATCAATTATGAATTCCACAGTGCCGGCGCCGACGTAATTGGCGGCCAGGGCGATGCGGCAGGCCGCTTCGCCCATTTCTTTCCTGCGTTTTTCATCAACTATGGGAGAAGGCGATTCTTCCAAAAGCTTCTGGTGCCTTCTCTGCATGGTGCAGTCGCGCTCGCCAAGATGCACGCAGGTCCCGTCCTTGTCAGCCAATATCTGGACTTCCACATGGCGGGATCTTTCCAAAAATTTCTCGATGTAAACTTCGGGGTTGCCGAAAGCCGCTTCGGCTTCTTTCCGCGCGGTCTCAAAAGCGTTCTGAAGTTCCTCCTCGTTCCTGACGACGCGCATGCCGCGTCCGCCGCCGCCCGCGGAGGCTTTGACAATAATGGGATAGCCTATCCTGGCCGCTTCTTTAACAAGCGTAGGATAATCGTTGACCGCCCCTTCGCTGCCCGGGACCACGGGCACGTTGTTCTTTATGGCCATCGCCCTGGCGTTGGCTTTGTCGCCCAAAGCGGAGATAGCTTCGCTCGTCGGCCCGATGAAAGTCATATCGCAGGAATTGATGATCTCGGCGAAATGGGCGTTCTCGGAAAGGAAGCCGTAGCCGGGATGGACCGCGTCGGCGTCGGAGACTTCGCAGGCCGCGATGATCCTGGGGATGTTGAGATAGCTGTCGGAAGCCGGAGCTCTGCCGATGCAGTAAGCTTCGTCGGCGTACCTGACGTGCAGCGAATTTCTGTCAGCCTCGGAAAAGACCGCCACGCTTGCTATACCCATCTCCCGACAGGCGCGGATAACTCTTAACGCGATCTCGCCCCTGTTGGCTATAAGTATCTTGCGAAACATTTCTTTATTCCGGACGCACTAAGAAGAGAGTCTGGCCGAATTCCACCGGCTGACCGTTGCCAACACAGATCTTGGCGATAACGCCTCTCGTTTCCGCCTTGATCTCGCTCATGATCTTCATCGATTCGATCACAGCCACCGTAGTTTCCTCGTTGACAGTCTGTCCCTCTGTCACGAGCGGCGGGCTGTCCGGGCTGGCGGCGGCGTAGAAAGTTCCGACCATGGGAGAGTTGATGGGAATGAGGTTGCTTTCCGGTTTCGCATCAGTTTTTGGCTGAGCAGCCTTAACTTCTGGAGCCGGCTTTTGCGCAGTCGGTTCCGGAATGGAATTTAAAACTTCCTCCGGCGAAACTTTCAGCGTAGCGTAATCCTGGGCTGGCACTCCGCCCTGAGGCCTCTTCAAAGAGATCTTGCCGTCGGCATTCTCGAAAGTGAATTCGCAGAGGCCGTAGGCGTCCATCAGTTTGAGAAAATGTTTGATTTCCTTGATATCCATAGAATGAATAACTCCGTTATTATTCAGGATATTTTATGAAATCAGGGCAGATTTTGCAAATATCGGGCCAAAATCGGCCGTTTTTGGCCAAAAATGGCCAAAAACTAAAATTGGATGGGAGAAAACATCACGCTGCCGTCTTCTATCGTGATGTTGTTCTGCTTCAACGCCTCGATAAGGTCGCCGCCGGCGGAAGAGGAGCTGGATTCGTCCTTGCGCCACTTGTTCTTAGGGGCGTTTTCCGCAAAAACGTTCCTGCCTTTGGCGCGGCTAACCGCAAAGCCCTCTTTCTCTATGCTCAAGCCTTTCTTAGGACTGACTTTAAGCGAGGCGACCAAATTTTCCAATGCCTTGGGATTCAAAACTTTGCGTTTGATCTTGATAAGGTCGTCCATAGGCACGTTCTCGTAACGCTCCTCGCCCTTGCAGGATACTTGCATCTGCAAACTTATGATGCGCATGACGGTCCCGTCCGCGGGCTGGCAGACGATGGGATAGACCCTGAACATAAAGATCCTGAAACCATCTTCGTCGTACTGCTTGACGAATTCCACGCAGCTGTGGGGATATATGTCGGCGCCGGTCTTCTTGGCATTTTGATCCCTGACATAAAGGTTGTAACGGCCAGGAAGCTGCTCGCGACTCACTTTCGTCCGGCAACCGGCGTATTCCGCACCTTTGGGCGCCGCAATGTAAACATGCTTGCAAGGCAAAACCGGAGTCCCCTGCCCGTGCTCAACGTAATTAACGTCGTTGTCGGCATAGGAGAAGAAACTCGCGCCTTCCTTTTTTTCTTCCTTCAGTTTGGAAGAGTCAAAACTTATCGTAGCTTCTATGCTGGCTGCCATAAGCGTCGAGGACGCCAGGCAGATGAAGATCAAAAAATATTTGGTCACTAATTATTCCTTAAAGGCCTTCTTTCATCACGTCGGCCATAGTGCGCTTACCCAGCGCATTGTAATTCTTTTTCGGGATCCTGCGAACGTTTTCCGGAGGTCTTCTGCGCAGTTCCTCAGCTTTCATATCCTTTTCGACTTCCTCTTTGGCGGTCACTGGGACGATTACTTCGGAGGCCGGTCTCAAACTGGTCGTACGCTGAACTGTCTCTTTTGGAGCTTTCTCATTGTTCTGCGTCCAGGAGGGCTGAGAGGGAGGAATGGGAGCGTCGCCGTGCACAGGCTTGATCTCTCCTCTGGAGGAGATGTAGTTGTTCTCTATTTTCGTAGGAGCATTGTCCAATTTTCTCGTAGTGAACTCGTCGATGTTGACAACGGGAACTGAACCGGGAAGCGCGCTTTCATCCTGCCAGGAAGGAGTAGAAACAACAATTTTTTCTTCCTCAACTTTAACTTCTTCCTTAACCTCTTCCGCCGTCTCGACGGCTTTGGCTGTTTTCTCTTCCTTTTCCAGGATTTGCGCGCCGTACTGGGCTACCAGTTTCTCTTCCGCTTCCTTTATCATGGCGTCCACTTCCGACATATCGATGGCTCTGGTGTCGTTGGTGATCGCTTCCGCCACTTCGTTTATGGTCTCTTTCATCGCCTGCTCTTTCACTTCTTCCTGAATGTCGGCCAAACTCTGGGCGAAATCATTGGAATCGGCTACAGAGATCAAAGTGCTCTTGGTATCAGCGCTGGCCGGACGGACAACGGACGGCGGAGTCTGGGAAGGGGCCGTCAGCGCCTCGGAGAGGATCTTGCGTTCTTCTTTCTCTTCCTTGACCTCTTCCTTTACGCTTTGCTCCTCTTCCGCTTTGGCAAGGCTCTGTTTTTCCACCTGCTTCTGCAGATCATACATCTGCGCCCTAAGTTTCTGCATCTCTTTTTCCGAACCGGAATTCTTCCACAAAGCAAAGGCCGCTATGGCTACGAGCGCCAGAACCAGCAAGACGTAAAAGATTTTTCTGAACATAATGGATTCCTGAAATTTAAAGTGGGAAGGTCATTTTATCATTTGCCAGTTACAATTGCAAACGCTTGTCGATAAGTTGGGGAATACCTGAGCAAAAGTTTATAAATATCTATTTTTAAGATATTTAACTTTTCGCCCAAAGTTTAGCTTCTTGTGGATAACTTGTAGATTTCCCGTGGTTGAGCACAGGATTTCCTCAAGATACTGACAGAGCGAAAGCAAAGGCGGCATATGCTTGGGCCGCACACATCCCCCGCTCACGGACTGCGCGTGCGTCGTGCAAACTTAGCACATACCCCCCGCTCACGGACTACGCGTGCATGGCCTTGATTAGCGTTCTCCGTGAGTTCGCTTGGGGGTGCGTGCTAAGTTTGCACTAGAACCTCGTTAGTTTCCTCCGTGAGTTCGCTTGGGGATATGTGCGGCCCAAGCTTCTAGCTTCTAGCAACGCTTTAAGGCAAAACCAGCAGCCAAGAAAACCAACACAACCACGGTTGGTTCAGGTATGGGGTCGGTGCTTATGCCGAAGATGCCGGAGTAATTGGTGATGTTGTGGCCATGCAGGTCTTCCGCGATGATGCGGACTCTCGCCCTGTCGGTTACCTGCTTGTAAGGGAAAGTTACCCAGGAATAATCCTTGTCCAGCTCGTAGTAATAATCCTCGCAGATGTTGATCCAGGGCCCTTCAAAATCGTTGGTGGAGTAAGAGAGATAAAAAGCACGCCAGCCGTCCGAGGGCGCCTTGTACTCCCATTTGATGGGCTCCGTCATGGTGCGGTACAAGTCCCCCGCCGCCGGCTTTGTCACCTCCACGTATTCCGTGCCGTCCATAGGCGCGGGCTTCGGTGAGAGCTCCATCTCGACGGTGTAGAAAGTGTTGGAATTCAGAGGCCTTCTGGTGACCACGTTACCATAGCCGTAGGCGCTGCCGAATGAGACGTACCATCTGCCCTCCAGACCTTTTTCATAGCAGTCATCCTTCGTCAGGGTAATAGTGTGCTCCGTACCCCTTTCAGAACTGAGGTAATCGTAAGCATAGCCGGCCTGCTGGTAGCGGTTGAAGAAGGGAATGTAATTTTTTCTCAGGCCGCAGAGCACAGGCAAACCGGTATTGACTCTCACGACCAGCTGCGTCGTTCCTTCCGGAACGTTAAGTTCGAAAGAGAAGAAGCCCGCCAGATCCACGTCCTCCTGGCGTATCAGTTCATGTGAACCTATTGGGTAAGCGGCGATGTTCGGGTTCATGTACTTCGTGATCCAGTTCATCATATGCCCGCGGTGCAAGCCGACTTTTTCCGGCATATGCTTAAAGAACCAGATCTTGTGCTTGTAGTTGACGCCGCCGCCCCAGTCCGCGCAGGTCATGGTCCTGGGCACCCAGTTAGTCATGTTGGGGAAATCGTACCAGCAGTCGGCGTAGCACTGGACCGGCGTGGTGTTGCCCCAGTCGTAGTCCCTGGTGGAGTTCGGAGCATAGTGAACGTCGCCAATGCAGATGTTCTCGCTGGATTCGCTGCCGTGGGCCCTGTAGAGAGCCAGGTCGTGGACGTTGGTGTATCTGATGCCGCCGTCGAAGGAGTAAACATAGTTGTGGAAAGCGCCGCCCAGATGCCACTCGCAGCCGTGACCGAAATTTTCCATAGGAGTGTCGGAGCGCTCGATACTGGGCATGCACATCATGAACATCCTTTCGTTCTGCAGGGCGGAAAATCCGAAGGAATTGCAGCCGAAGGCGCCCTTGCCGAAAAGCTTGGTCTCGTTGGTGTTCATGCCGGGCCAGCCGTAGAGCCAGACCTGGTCGATCCTGCCGTCTTCGATGGCCGGGATCATCCAGGGCACGTCGTTTGTTAGGAAATGCGCATAGTCAAAGGATCCGCCAGGATGCTTGTCAGTCTCGCCTTTTTTCCAATAATCATAATAGCTCTGCTGGTTGAAGCGCTTGCCGCTGGTCATCAGAGGAAAGATGTTGAGGTTGGTAACCACCACGAAATTGGCTTTGACCATGCCGAAAGTTGCCTCCTTCCACCAGGATTTCTGGTCGTTGGCCATGGATTGCCCCGTGGGCCAGCCGAAGACCGCGTTCAGGCGGCGCGCAGTGGACAGTTCCGCCACGTTGGTCATGAAGGGGTTGTAGCAGACCACCGCCACCTTCAGGTCAAGGTTGCCGACGGCCAGGCACTGGAAAGCAAAAAGCAGCGAAAAAAGCAGGCAGATTTTTTTCATGGTTTATTGATCCTCAATTCTTATTAATTCATTATAACAAAAAGGGGGATGGCATTATGCTATAATGTTTCCATGCGTAACGATATTCCCCTAGCGCCATTGAACTGGTTCAAAACCGGCGGAAACGCCGAATATTTTTCCGAGCCGGAGACTGTTGAGGACGCCCTGTCCGACCTGGCTTTCGCCAAAAGAGAAGGCTTCAACGTGAGCATTTTGGGCGAAGGCGCCAACACGCTCGTTTCTGATTCAGGATGCAAGGGCCTCGTGCTCCACCCCTCCAACAAAGCGCTTTCCCTGGATAATAATTCTGAGGGAATTGTTTTGGAAGCCGGCTGCGGAGCGTTGGTACAGGACGTAATCGATTACGCCCTCACGAACAACGCCCTGGGCTTGGAAGAATTCGCCGGGCTGCCTGGGACCGTCGGCGGAGCCGCTTTCATCAACGCCCACTTCTTTGAATTTTTCCTGGCGGATTTTCTGCTTTCGGCAAAGGTTATATCGCTTGATGGCGAAGTGAAAGAAGTTGACAAGAACTGGTTCGAATACGGTTACGATATTTCGCGCCTCCATCGCGAGAAATGGCTCGTCTGGTCGGTAAAATTTCTTTTGAAAACTGGCAGCGAATTTGAGACTGCTTTCGCCAAAGGCAGAGCTTACGAGATCATCCGCCAAAGGTCCCGCCGCTATCCCAAGGAAAGGACCTGCGGCAGCTTCTTCAGAAATTTCCTGCCGGAAGAAGCTAATGGCAAAGTTCCGAGCGTTGCCTATTACCTCGACAAGATCGGCGTCAAGGGAACCTTGTCCTGCGGCCAGGCCATAGTTTCCAGAAAACACGCCAATATGCTGGAGACTAAAGAAGGAGCTACCTCCGCAGACGTCATAGGCTTGGCCCGCGAAATGCAGAAACTGGTCTATAAGAATTTCAATCTTGTGCCCGTTCCGGAATGCCGCTTTTTGGGCTTCCCCTCCTTCCCACTTTATACTAAGGATACCATCGATGGCTAATGTTGATTGGCATTTTTTCAGCACTGTGCTGGATGTGAACTACGCCTTCCGCGCCCTTATCCCCGACAAATTCAAAGAAGACAAACAGCCGAAGATACTTTATCTTCTGCACGGCCTTTCCGACGATTACACCAATTGGACGCGCATGACGAGTATAGAGCGCTATTGGGAAAAATACAATTCCGAACTGATCATCGTCATGCCCGATGGCGGACGTTCCTTCTATTCCGACACGACGGATTTCCACGGCGGCAACTACGAAAGCTTTTTCATAAAAGAACTGATTCCCTATTTTGAGAGCCATCTGCCTATTAAGATCGGGAGGGAACAAAGAACGATCTGTGGCCTTTCCATGGGCGGCTACGGCTCCTTCAGGTTAGGGCTTAAGTTTCCCGAACTTTTTTCAGCCATCGGAAGCTTTTCCGGCGCGGTCGATTCCAGAAGATATCTGCAACTGCCGGAATTCAGCGCCCGGCTCTGGGACGAATCGTCCAGGTTAGAGATCATCGCCAAGGATCTTACCAACGACAAAACGCCGCGCATAAAATTCCTGTGCGGAACGGAAGATTTTCTCTTAGAGCACAACAGGGCTTGGGAAAAGTGGCTGACCGAGCACGGGATCGACCATGAATACAAGGAATATCCCGGCTGTCACAACTGGCTCTTCTGGGACACGCACCTTCCCGAGATGCTCGATTTCATAATGGCTTAAGAGTCTGACAAGAGATCGTTCTGCAGCGCGTATCTTATCAATCCCGCCAGGGACCTCACCCCTATCTTCCCCATCAGCCTCTCCCTGTAAGTCGCCACCGTTTTCGGACTGAGAGCGAAATCTTTGGCGATCTTCGCAATTGAGTCGCCGCCCGTCAGTCTCTTTAGCACCATATATTCCCGCGTGGAAAAGGCCGGCCTTTTTCTGCCTGCCGTGCCGATATCGTTTTTGACCATATAAGTTGTCAGCTTTTCCGCCGCGGCCCCCGACAAGAACGTCCCGCCGGCGGAAACCGTCCTCGCCGCCTTTATTATTTCGTCCTTGGAAGCTCTTTTGGAGATTATCCCTTTCACTCCGCTGCGCAATCCCAAAACGCTTGTGAACTCCTCATCTGCGGAGCAGAATAAAAGCAAGTGTGAGAACGGCGCTGTTTGCTTAAGCTCTTTTAGGGTCTCGCTGAGATCAGACTTGGGGAGAACGGAATCGACGATGATGAGATCGGGCGTCCGGTATTTAAGGATCGCCCTCATGGCGTACACGTTTATGGCGTATCCCTTAAAATCAAAATCACCGGCCTCCTCGAGAATGCTTTTCAAACCGAGGGCCACTACTGGAAAATCGTCTATGACGATCACGGATTTTTTGTTCATTGGCGCATCTCCTTATTTGGGCATTTTTCTTTAATTTTCCAAGAAGTTCGTCAATTTTTCCAGCTTTTTGCGATTTTCTATAAAAAGGCCTATACAAAGTAGGAGTTTTTACATCCAGACTCTGCTTCAGAATTTTGTTATGGCCTTGATTTTGGTACAATAAGTACTGAACTAGCAATTTTCATGCCTGACGAGAATTCATATAATCCGAAGCCGGATCTGGCCCTGGACCTAAACGTCCGCACCGAACAGCGCCTCTCCCAACAGCAGCGCCAGGCCATACAGCTTTTGCAGTCACCCAGAGCCGAGCTTGAGACGATCGTAAAGAAAGAGCTGGACACCAATCCGGCCCTTGAGGAATATTATCCCGAAGAAGACGACGGCGAAGACGAAATGTTCGCAAACGCCTTCTCCCCGGACAGCCAGGACAAAGCGGAAAAAGAAAGCGAAAGCAGAAAAAGCGAATATGCCGACCGCCTCGAAACGGACGAAAGCGAAGAAGGCGAAAAAGCGCTGGACAAACTGAACGAAGAGGACGAAGACTGGCAGGACTATTACCGCGAGGAAGCCGGCGAAGACATTGCCTACTCCGACCAGAAGACGCTGCAAAAAAACTACGATTTCGTCATGAACTCTCTCTCGGCTCCCTCGACGCTTGCCGACGATCTGAAGGACCAGTTCGCTCTGGACCTTCCCGAAGAATACGAGCCCGTTTACACCTATCTCATATCCAGCCTTGACGAGAAGGGCTTCCTTACGGAGACCGCCAAAGAAATGGCGGAAAAGCTAGGCGTTCCCAAGGCGAAAATGGAAAAGGCCATAAAGCTTCTGCAAAGCTACGATCCGCCCGGCCTTGGCGCCGTCAACTTAAGGGAAAGCTTCCTCCTGCAGCTGGAAAGGAAAAGCCTTGGCAATTCAACCGCCTATGCCATTATCCGCGACCATTACGAGGACATGCTCCACCAGCGCTTCCCGGCAATAATGAACAGCCTGAAAATCGGCAAAGAAGAGCTTAAAGACGCCCTTGAAACGATAGGAAGCCTGGATTTCCGTCCCGGCAGGGATCTGACTTACATTAAGCCGGAAAACGCCGTGGCTGACGTCATAGTCAGGGAAAATGAAGACGGCTCCTTCGTAACGGAAATGAACGACGACCGTTTCCCCTATGTCAGGATCTCGAAAAGCTATGTAAACGCCATGCACGCAAAAGACGAAAAAAGCCGCGCCTTCGCAAGAGACAGGATAAAAGCCGGAAAGAATTTCATCGGGCAGCTGCAATTCTGCAAACGCACGATCCTGCGCGTCGCTGAAGCGATCGTCGCCCATCAGGAAGATTTTCTCAGAAACGGCCCCGGGCACATGCGCCCGCTTACTATGCACGAACTGGCCGAGGAGCTTGAACTCAGCGACTCCACCGTAAGCAGGACCATCTCCAAAAAATACATGGACACGCCGCAGGGGCTTATGGAAATGAAGGACTTCTTCAGCCGCGTCGCGACGAGCGAAAACGGCAGTGAGACCTCCGGGGCGGACGCCAAAAATCTGCTGCGCGAAATAGTGGACGGCGAAGACAAAGGAAAGCCCTACGGCGACGACGAGATCGCGAAGATCATGGCGGAAAGGGGCTGTCCCATCGCCCGCCGCACCGTTGTGAAATACAGGGAAGCGCTGGGAATTCCCTCAAGCAGGCTGAGGAAGAGGCTATGAGAAAATCGCTTTTAGTGCTTCTTCTGCTCGCCGCTTTGTCTTCCCAAGCCGAAGACGCCCTGGAAAAGGGGCGCGACCTTCTCTACTCGGCGCGCTTTTCCGAAGCTGAGAACCTTTTCCTCAAAGAGCAGAAAAAATCCCCTGATGACATCGCCCCCCTTTTTTGTCTGGCCGCCTCCACTCTCGGTTCTATAGTCATGTACGGGGAGGACGAAGAAAAGTTGGAGCTTCTCGAACGGAGGTTAAATGATTGCTGCGAGATTTGCCTGACGCTCCTGAAGAAGAACGACTCCCCTGAAACATACCTTTATTCCGCAGTGGTTTTTCTCATGCGCGCTTCCATGGAAGCGCGATCGGACCGTACTGCCAACACGATGATCTGGCTGAAACGCGCTCTTACCCAAATAATGCGGGCGCAGCGGTTCGAAGAGACGGCCGCGGACGCCAACATGCTGAATTCCGCCTTCAACTGCGTTATGGACACCGCACCCTGGCCGCTTCCCATGTGCATAGGCTGGATCATACAGCCGGCCAGCCTCAGCAAAAGTTTGGCTACGATCGAAGAGCAGTTTGAAAAAAATCCCCGTTTTGAAACGGAAATGCGCATCTTCCTTATCTGGGAATACTGCCGGGAAGGTTACCCCAGATGCGCTTCAGGGCATCTAAATTATTTGAAAAAGCGTTATCCCAATTCCCCCTTTGTCGAAATAATGAGCATAAGAACGGAGCTCAGTTTCGGCAACCACCAGGGGTCCTTTGCCTCTGCAACGAATTTCTACGCCCGCTGCCGGAGCAAAACCGCCTGGCGCGACCTGACGCCCGACGCCGCCTTCCTCTCTGGTTCCGCCGCCCTCTCCCTGGGCTTCAGCATGAGCGCTGAGAAATGGTTTGAGATAGCGATAAAAGAAGGAATGAAAAAGCCAAGGATCCAGGCCGCCGCCCAGCTGATGCTCGGAAAATGCGCCGACCAAAGAGGCGAACGCGACGAGGCGCTGCGCCGCTACGCCCTCGTCCACATCCACAAGGGCGCCAGCCCGCTTCTGAAAAGCTTCGCCACGAAACTGCAAAAGAGAGCCTGCGATCCGAGACAGGTGATCTATTAGGAGAAAGCAATGAATGAACCGCAACTGATAACCAGCCGACGCGCTGCAATAATAGACCTGGCGCTCTCGTTAAGGGAAAAGAAAGGACGCGCCGAGCACGGACTCTGCTTCGCCGAGGGCGCGGTCGCGGCTGATTACGCCCTTAAGATCAAAAGCGCTATAAAAGGCGTGCTGTTGTCTCAGGAAGCGACGGCAAAATGCGCCGCGCTCGCCAAGAAGGCCGCCTCCCGTTCAGTCCCCTTCTATCTTCTTACCAAGGAGTGTTTCGAAAAGGTAAGCGTGCTGAAGAATCCTGAAGGATTGGCGCTTCTTGTTGAACCAGCAGAGCTTTTTTCAGAAACTTCCCAGCTTCCGAAAGAAGGCCCCATTGCCTGCCTCTGGCAGCTTCAGGATCCCGGCAACTTAGGCACGATAATAAGGAGCGCCGCCTCATTCGGCTGCAAAGACTTCCTGCTCGTCAAAAACAGCGTTTCGCATCTCCATCCCCTCTGCATAAGGGCAAGCGCCGGCGCGGCTCTCGACTCGCGTTTCCTCTACCTGGACGAGGATGAGGCCATGCAATACCTGATGGATAATTCCGACAGAGTCTGCGCTCTTTCAGGCGAGGGAAGTTCAATTAAATTTGATTTGTGCTATAATAATGGTGTAAATAAGGTTATAGTTTCAGGCAACGAGCCGCACGGCTTGCCAGAGCGCGCAAGGAAAAGCCTTCCGCTCTTCTCCATCCCGACGGAGGGAAGCGTGGAAAGCTTAAACGTGACGGCGGCCTCGGCTATCGCCTACTATGTCTTCTGGTCGCAGAGAGCCCCCAAAGAAAAATGAACGTTCTCCACTACCATGTACACATCCTGACGGTTCCCGATCCAAAGATGAGCGAGGAATTGAAAAAGAACCACTGCGTCAGCAGGGCTATCATCAGCGAGCTTGACGACACCCATTGGCTCGTGGCGGAGAAGCACATTCCCGACATCGAGCGTCAGTGCGCCCGCATGAACATCCCCATAAAAGTCATCATCCATGGAAAGTGATTCTCTCGACATCATCCATCTTTTCAAGCTGGCAAACGAAAGGCATTCCCTCAAGCAGATGTTCAAAGTCTGGCTCTCCAAGCGTCAGCTGGAAGACGGCGAGAACATGTACGGCGTCCATTACATGGAAGCTGTGGCGGACAAAGAAAAGCGCCGGGCTGTCCTCAAGAAACTCTCTCCCCAGGCCTACGCGCTGATAGCTGTCCTGAGGCACCGCTACGGGCTGCGCTATAAGATAAATCCCGCGGAGCCTACTTCGCCCTTGGCGATGGAGGACGTCGGGCAGAGGAGCGGATGCATTATGCGCTGCTGTGAACTGCAGTACCATGCCGGCGCCTTTACCAAAGGGCTTGACCTTTCCCACATCGCCGAGCTGCACTATTACGGCGTCGCTTTCTTCACCGACCCTTCGCTCTGGCCGCCCGACGTCTTCACGCAGAATCACCTGGAAGGCGAAATAATCCTGGCGCCATTTTTTGACAATGACGAGATCCCGCTTCCGGAACCGAGGCTGGATGACATTATCTGCTACGATCTTCCCGAGAACGTCAATCCGGAGTTTTCCGGAAAAATGTGCCGCTGGCTCGACAGCTTTCTGTCCCTGGCGGAAAAAGGGTACCTGCGCTACAGCAACCTGCGGCGTTTCTATGCCTTCAGCCGCGACATGCTGGAAAAACGCTTCGCCAACGTCAAGGATAGGGACTTGCTTTTCGAATACGTGCTGCGTTTCGGCATAGACTCCAGGATCCTCTGCATGGATTCTTCCGGCGTCATCGCCCCCGGCCCGAACCTTTCCAAATTCCGTCTCCTTCCTCTCGGGGCCCAGATGAAAAAATACGTGGAATGGCGCAACGCCTGCCCGTCTGTCTGGAACAATGAAGGCGACTGCCGCATAGCCTCCCTGGAACTTTACCTGGTGAACATATACACCCGCCTGCTGAGGCAGTACGCCGGGCATTGGCTTTCCGTTGATGAAGTCCTGAAAGTGATCGAGAGAGAAATAAAAGACTGCTATTCCGTTGGCGGCAAAAAGAAAACCTGGGGCTGGGAAAGCGCTAATCTCAAGGATTGCACAAAGGAAGAAATGCGCCAGATCTTCGACCATGAACTGAAACAGCGCTTCTTCATTCCCGGCATAACCTACCACTGCACCACTTCGGATGGGAAGGAGTATGTTACGCTTACCGAACTCGGTGAAGCCATAGTCTGCGACGCCCCGATCCCAAGTTACGACTCCAGTAAGCTGCAGCTCGTAGTAAAAAACGATTTCGAGATCGTACTCATCAATTCCGGGCGCTGGGACTACGTCCGCTATTTTCTTTCCCTCTTCATGGACATGGACCCCAAATCCAACCATGCCAGCTCGCTCTTTTACCTTAAGCAGAAAAACATCCGCGACGCCGCCTCGCTAGGCCGTCCCGTCAGCATGCTGATAGACTTCCTTAAAAAATACGCCACCGCACCTATCCCGGAAAATGTGCTCGCCACCCTTAAAGACTGGGTGATGGGCGAAGTGACGCTTCACAAGGACGCCTGCTTTTTTGCTTTCGACAGACCCGAGGACGCCCAGCGGCTTTTGCAAAAGTATCCCAAATCTTTTTCCTTAATGGGAAACAACATGCTTCTTTGCTACATGAGCGACGACAATATCATGAAGCTCATGAACTCCAACCGCATCAGCGCCGTGGATTATTCCATCCCTGTGACCGGTACCATAACGGTCACCAGGGACAACGAAGTCATTTTCAATCATTCCAACGATCTCAGGATAAAGGCGCTCGGCCTTGAGATCGCCGACGAAACTACTGATGAAAAGGGCCGCAAGCACTATTATCTCTCGCACGACAAACTCGCCTCCATCCAGAATCCCAAGATCTTCTACCAAAGGCTGTCGAGGCTGTTCTCCTCCGACACCGACATGGTCATGAAGCTCCGCATCATGCGAAGCATGGGCCTGTTCTACAGCCGTGGAGCCGTTACCGTACTTATGAACTGCCCGACGCAGACGAAGCAGCAGCTTCAGCGCCACATCTCCTGGTATCGTAATTTCAGCGCGCAGGTCGGCCTCGGTCAGTTCGTAGTCAAAGAGGAAAGCTTAAACGAAGTGCGCCAAGCCATGACGAAAATAACAGACAAAAGAGCGGTGCTGCAGACTTTCCAACTGTAATTCAAAATGCCAAATCTATCCAACCCTGTAATAGTCCAAAGCGACCTCACCGTTCTATTAGAAGTCGACAATCCCCTCTTCCCGGAAGCCCGGGACGCCCTGGCGCGTTTTGCGGAGCTGGAAAAAAGCCCCGAGCACATCCATACCTACCGCATAAGCAACATATCTTTGTGGAACGCCATCGCCTCGGGGCTGACGCCCGATGAACTTATCGTCCTGCTTGACAGATACAGCAAGTTCCCGCTTCCGGAAGGCCTTTTGGCCAACATCAAGGACATTAGCTCCCGTTACGGGAAAATGGTCATCGCCCCGGCCGAAGGCGACTGGCTCAGGCTTTACTCGACCGACGATACGGTCGCCCGCTATGTTTCGGCGCATCCGAAGATCTCGCAGCTTTTGACGCATGATGTAGAAGGCTACGGACAGTATATCTCCTGGCTGGTCGATAAGAAATACCGCGGCGAGATCAAGCGACTCCTAACGCAATTCGGTTATCCCGTCAAGGACCTTGTCGGCTACGAACCGGGCGACGCTTATCACTTCCATCTCAAGCCGGAAAGCGAGAGCGGTTTCGCCATCAGGAAATACCAGGAACTGGCCGTGGAGAATTTCTACAAGGGCGGCTCCGTCGAGGGCGGCTGCGGCGTGGTGGTGATGCCCTGCGGTTCAGGCAAAACGATAATCGGCATCTGCGCCATGGCCAGGCTTCAGACCTGCACGCTCGTTCTCTCCGCCAACATTACCGCGCTGCGCCAGTGGCGCGAGGAACTTTTGGACAAGACCGACATCCCGCCAGAGGACATCGCTGAATACTCCGGACAGATCAAGAAGATCGCGCCGATAACGCTAGCCACTTACCAGATCCTCACCTACCATCCGGAAAAGAGCAGCGACGACTTCCCGCATTTCAAGCTCTTCCACAAACGCAACTGGGGACTGATTATCTACGATGAAGTGCATCTTTTGCCGGCGCCGGTCTTCAGGATCACAAGCGACATCCAGGCCAGAAGACGCCTGGGACTTACCGCCACCCTCGTCAGGGAAGACGGCAAGGAGGGCGAAGTCTTCAGTCTAGTCGGACCGAAACGCTACGACGTTCCCTGGAAGGAACTGGAGAGCCAGCAATGGCTCGCCGCTGCCAAATGCACGGAGATAAGGATCCCTCTCTCCGAGGAGAGCCAGTGCGACTACGCCGTCGCCAGCGACAGAGTGCGCTTCAGGATCGCGTCTGAAAATCCCAAGAAGACCGAAGTCGTAAAGCAGCTTTTGAAGCGGCACAAGGGCGCCCACATACTTATCATCGGCCAGTACATCGGGCAGCTCACCAAGTTGTCCAAAGAACTTAATATCCCGCTCCTTACCGGCTCGGCGACCCAGGACAAGCGCGACCGCTATTACGGCATGTTCAAGAAGGGCGAGATCGACGTCCTCATTGTTTCCAAGATCGGCAACATCGCCGTCGATCTTCCGGACGCCAACGTCGCCATCCAGATCTCCGGCACTTTCGGCTCCCGTCAGGAAGAGGCCCAGCGCTTGGGCCGCATTCTGAGGCCTAAGCCGGGACCGAACAGCGCTTATTTCTACACCATCGTCACCCAGAACTCCATGGAACAGGATTTCGCCCTTAACCGGCAGATGTTCCTGACGGAGCAGGGCTACGAATACCGAATCGAAAGATTTAACCAATAACATAAGGCTAAAAATATGAAACAGCTCGGTAACTTCCTCGCCTCCATACTCGTTTTGCTGGCGATCGTCTTCATCATCTTCCTTATTTACAAGGGAGCTCAGTTCCTGTCGGCCTTCATAGCGCCTCTGACCTTCATTTCTCCCACTGTCATAGGCATAGGCGTAATACTTGTCATCCTCTCCTTGATACCGGGCTTAACGAGGCCCCTGCTGCCCCCGATCCTCATTGTTTCCTATATCCTGGGCTTTTTCCTCTTCGTATTTTCCGCCTATCTGACCCTGAACGTCTTCAACGTAGTCTGGCTCATAGTCGGCATTCTGCTTTGCGGCTTTGGTATCGTGCCAATCGCTATAATCGCCTGCATCGTCTCGGCCGCCTGGCCGGCGCTCTGGCATATCCTTATCATGCTCATCGCTGCCGCCCTCTTCCGCGTTTACGTGGCTAAAAGAGCCATAAACGGGTGACTCGCATTTCACTTTAATGGCTAAATAAGGTATAATAAACTAGACATTAACCTTTATCCAACAAATAAGGAGTATCATCATGAACGAACTCATTAGCTTCTTCACCAATATCCTGAACTTCAGCGGCAAGACAAATCAGAAAGGCTACATCATTCCCCTCGTTGTCTGCCTGATCGTTGGCATAATTTTCGGCGGTGCTTTGGGAACTGTCGGCAAGATTATTGCCATCATCGTTTTTATCGCGACGATCTCCCTGACGGTCCGCCGCCTGCACGATTCCGGCCATACTGGCTGGTGGGCTCTTCTTTTCATCTGCCCCCCTGCCGGACTTATTTTGGAAATCATCCTTTGCTTCCTGCCCAGCAAATAAGCTGAACTTCAAGCAATAAAAAAAGGAAGGTCGCAAGACCTTCCTTTTTTTATTTTTTAGTTTAGTTTTCGAAGTATGGCGTATACCCCTTAGCGAACTCACTCTTAAGTGTGAACGAAGCACATATCCCTAAGCGAACTCACGGAGGATGCTAATCAAGGCCACGCACGCGTAGTCCGTGAGCGAGGGATATTGTGCTTCGTTCATACGGAACGCGTAGTCCGTGAGCGGGGGATATTATGCCGCGACCGGAGGAAAACCTATATTGTCGGGATCCATTCGGCAATCCGCTTCACAGCTTCTTCAAGCACATCCATCGACGTCGCGAAAGAGAGCCTCAGATGCCCCTCGCCGCCGAAAGCGCTTCCCGGGACCGTCGCGACGTAAGCGTCCTCAAGAAGACGCATAGCCGCTTCGTGGCTCGAAAGACCCCAGCCGGAAATGTTCGGGAAAACGTAGAAGGTGCCGCGGGGGTTCGGACACTGGACGCCGGGCAGTTCGTTCAAAGCCTGGACGATGTATTTTCTCCTTTCGTCGAAGCTCTCAAGCATGCGCTGGACGCAGGCCTGGTCGTCGCGCAAGGCGACTACGCCGCCGTACTGGGCGAAAGTCGTCATACCGGAAGTGGACTGGTCCTGCAGTCTCTTGATGGCGTCGGAGGCCTCCAAGGACGGGCAGGCGACGTATCCAAGGCGCCAGCCGGTCATGGAGTAAGTTTTGGCGTAGCCGTTGATCGTGAAAACGCGGTCGTAAAGGTCTGGCAGAGCCGCAGCGAAACTGACGTGCTTGAAACCGTCGTAAACAAGATGCTCGTAGATCTCGTCGGAAACGACAGCGACGTCAGGATGTTTTCTAAGAACGGCGCCCAGAGCTCTTATCTCCTCTTCGGAATAAGCCTGTCCGGTGGGGTTCGTGGGAGTGTTTATGATGAGCGCTCTGGTCTTGTCGGTGATGGCGGCTTCCAGTTGTTCCGGCTTCATTAGGAAGCGGTCTTCCTCTTTGGTCTGGACGAACACGGGAACGCCGCCAGCCAGCGTCACTATTTCGGGATAGCTGACCCAGTAAGGAGCCGGGATAATGACTTCGTCGCCCGGATCAAGAAGGATCTGGAAAACGCAATAGACGCTGTGCTTGGCGCCGGTGTTCACGACGATCTGCTGGGGCAGGTAATTGAGGTGGTTCTCTCTCTGGAATTTCTTGGCAATGACTTCTCTCAGCGGCAGGATGCCGTTGGTGGCTGCGTATTTCGTTTTACCGGCCTTCAGGGCGTCGATGCAGGCGCGGCAGATGTGCTCCGGAGTCGGGAAGTCCGGCTCGCCCACCGCCATCGAGATTACCTGGTATCCCTGGGCTTTCAGTTCGTTGGCCTTGTTGTTTATTGAAAGCGTGGCCGACGGTTTGACAGATCTGATACGTGAACTAAGCTTCATTTTAATTTACGAAAGTTGAAAAAACATCAGCGCCGAGATCCCCAGGTCCTTTTTTCTTGAAGACCTGGTAACCTCTGGCGGCTATCATACGCGCGTTGTCAGTGCAGAGAGGTAAGGAAGGAAAAATAACTTTTAGGGCTTCTTTGCCGCGTGAGCGGTTCTTGAAAAGTTCTCTAAGACGGCTGTTGGAGCTTACTCCGCCGCCCACAACAATAGTTTTGACTTTGAATTCCCTGGCGGCATTGATGGCCTTTTTCACCAGGACGTCCATGATCGCTTCGACATAGTCCGCGGCGACGTTGCAGAGCGCTTCCTCGCTTTTGGGAGGATTTTTCTGCACATGGTAAAGAAGCGCGGTCTTGACGCCGGAAAAACTGAAGTCGAAAGAAGGCTTAAGATAAGATCTCGGGAACCTCGTTCCATCCGGCGTTCCCTTTTTGCCTTTCTCGGCGCGCAGGGCGAGATTCAAGCCGCCCGGCATGGGGAGACCCAGGATCTTCGCGCCTTTGTCAAGCGCTTCGCCGGCCGCGTCGTCCCTGGTGCGGCCAATGATCTCGTAGTCGTCAGTCGCTCTTACCAAGGCCAGCAAAGTGTGTCCGCCGGAAATGACCAGCGCCAGGAAAGGATACTCCACCTCGTTCTCCGCCGTGGCCGCGAACATGTGGGCCTCGATATGGTTGACGGGAACGAAGGGCTTCCCTGCAGAGAGCGCCAGGCCTTTGGCGAAAGTGAGTCCGACAATAAGAGCGCCCGTGAGCCCGGGGCCGTTGGTAGCCGCAATAAGGTCAACGTCCGAAAGTTTTACGTCCGCCTTCTTCAGCAGATCCCTGGTGATGTTGGGAACAGCTTCCAGATGGCTGCGGCTGGCCAGTTCCGGAACCACGCCGCCGTAGGGGTCGTGGATCTGGTACTGACGCGAAACGACTTCAGAGAATTGCTCTTTGCTGCCGGGGCGGTAAAGCGCCACGGCCGTGTCGTCGCAGGAACTCTCGATGCCAAGAACGATCACTTACTTTTTCTTGATCGTTACAATGTCTCTGACGAATTCCACGTAGTAGACTTCGCACCATTTGTCCAGGACAAACTCGAAAGAACGGACCTTCTGCTTGTCCGCCTCGGCTTCTCCGACCCTCATTCCGAGAGAATCTTTTTCGGAGTAATCAACTTCCGTCTTGAAATACTTGTGCAGGGCCGCCCAGTCGAGCTTATAGTTGTCCCTAAGCCTCACGTGTATTTTCTTCCAGGTGTAGGTCTCGTCGTCCTTGGTCTTTGTAGTCTCCTCGAACTGGCTCTGGAGAATGTCGCTCTTGGTATAGCCAAGGGCTGAAATAGCCAGGTCGATTTCCTTTTGGGTGTTAGCCACACGGTTGGAGAGCGTGGAGGCGCAGCCCGAGAGCAGAATAACTGCCATGATCGCCAGAATTTTTTTCATATCTATGTCCGTTCCTTTGATTTTTTACTTATAAAAAACCCAAATGGATATTTTATCAAAAAGATTCTTTTTTATTTGCCGATTATGAGACCCCAGTACCAGCCTATGATCATTTGTCCCCAGAAATAGGCGATGAAGGCGGAAAGAGAAAGGTAAGGCCCGAAGGGGATCTCGACTTTCTTCTCCCCCTTTGAGAGCGCTCTCAAGGTTAGCCCGCCCACGCAGCCAATTATGGAGGCCAGAAAGATCGTCATGAGGATTCTTGGCCAATTGAGGAAGGGCGTAAGCATGAACATAAGATGCACGTCTCCCAAGCCCAGAGCCTCCCTTTTGAAAACGAAGCCGCCAACAATCCTCACGATCCACATCAAGACTCCTCCCGCCAGCGCCGCAAAGAAAAGCTCGACGGTTAGCGTCAGTCTGTCGGGAGCAGGATAAACCTGAGGCATGGCATAAACTATGATCATTCCCAGAATGAAGGTCGTCAGAGTTATTTCGTAAGGGATTATCATATCCCTGGCGTCAACCACGGTTATGGCCAGAAGCGAGGAGAAAAGGACGACATCCCTTAGGTAAGCGACAGCCGCAGGCAGCACCACCTGATAATCGATCGGCTCCGTCGGCAAGAACGGCAGCAGACCGCGGAAGCGGAAATAGCAGAGCACGGTAAAGGCGACTCCGGTTATCAGCTCAACGAAAAAATACTGGCAGCTAAACGGCGCGCCGCACATGGCGCACTTCCCTCTCAATACGAGGTAACTGACGATCGGTATGTTGTGATACCACGGGATGGGCTTGTCGCAGGAAAAGCAGTGGGAATTCCGGCGCCAGAGCGATTCGTCCTTAGGAAGCCTGAGTATGACCACGTTCAGGAAGGAACCGATCGACGCTCCGAAAAGGAAAGAGAAAACGAGGAAGATCAGCATGAGTCACCGCCTTTTTTGCCGCTCCAGTGCGTTGCGCCCGGAAGTTCAAGAGTTGCTTCCAGTATGTCGTCGCCGCTCGACACCGCGGCGCTCTTTGCTATGCGCCAGCCCGCTATCCATGCAACTGAATCATTCGAAAAAAGCATGGGGATCTCTTTGCGCAGAAAAAGCGGTAATTTGGCGTCCGTCATCATGTCGCCCGCCTTGCGTTCCGGTCCGTTCGTCGGAGTGTAGCGCAAGCCGGCGGAAAAAGCGGAAACAATGTAAGCGTCCGCCTTAAGGTATTCCCTGTAAGTCACGCTCTCCCCTTTCAGCCATCTGAGCCAGCCGGCGCCGTTGTCGGAAAAGCCCAGTCCCCTCGCTTCAGCTTTTTTGATTTTGAGCGCACTCTGGAAAAATTCTTTCAAAGAAACTTGCTCGCTGTAAAAAACGAGCTTGTCGTCCAGTCTTATCCAGCGGATGCCGCCGGCGGGCTGGAAGTCCGGTTCCGTTCCGTTTTTCAGACAAGCAAGAACTTTGTCTGTCATTTCGAAGTCCCAGTTCCCCTCCTCGGCGGCCAAAACACGCAGCACCTCGCGCTGCAAGGCCGTTTTGGCATTAAGGAAGGCTGAGTAATCGACTATCGTGCCGAAGGGGGCGTTTAGAGCGTTCTGGCGCAAGAAATCTTCGGCCGCTCCCCTTACGAATTCCCATTGCTCACAAAGCTGTTTGGCGGTCCGACGGAATTTAAGCGTAAGATCTCCGCCGGCGCGCTCCCCAAGTTTCGGCAGTATCTCGTGCCGCAGCCAGTTCCGCGTGTAACTCTGATCTCTGTTGGTGCTGTCGGTGCGGTAAGCCAGTTTATGTTCAAGGCAGTAGTCCACGCAATCTTTCGCTTTAAGTTCCAAAAGCGGCCGAAAGACGGTAAGATCGTAAGCGATCTCTTTGAAAAGGTCGTTTATCTTTGCGCTTTCGTTGAGCCCTGATAATCCCTTTAAGCCAGAACCGCGCATCAGGTGCATCAGCATCGTCTCAGCAACGTCGTCGGCGTGGTGGGCGGTCAGGAGGCAGTGAATGTCCTCTTTTTCGCAAACGGTAGCGAACCAAAGGTAGCGCAGCTTCCTGGCCAGCGCCTCCTGGTTCTCCCCTTTCGGAGGGTTAGCGAGCAGGCCGGCTTCCGCCTTGCCGAGGAAAAACTTTACGCCGAGAGCCTTTGCAAAACGTTCGCAGAAAGCTGCGTCTTCGGCGCTCTCCGTTCCTCTGATCCCGTGGTCAAAATGCAATGCGACTATCTTTTCCGGTCCGAAATACTCTATGGAAGCATGGAGCAAGGCCAGAGAATCGGCGCCGCCGGAACAGGCCACGGCGTAACGCTCGAATGCGGGCAGTTTTCCTAACGCTTCCCTAATATCCATCAGAACAGCTCCATTTGCGACGCTTCGGCAGGCGCCGGCGTTTCGGCAGGTTCCTCCACCTTGAGATCCTCGGCAACCGCTTGCGTAGCGGGCTCAACGCTCTTTCCTTCAAGGCCAGAAAGGATCCTTTCCGCCCTTTCGATGACCGGCTTGGGAAGGCCGGCCAGCTTCGCCACATGAATACCGTAGCTGCGGTTGGTGCCGCCTCTGACGATCTCATGCAAAAAGGAGATGGTCTTGCCGTTCTCCCAGACCGCCACGTTGTAATTCACGACGCCCGGCATCGTCTCCTCGAGCTTTATGAGCTCGTGATAGTGGGTGGCGAAAAGCGTCCTGGCTTTCACCTTAGTTTCGGAATTCAGGAAATCAACGACCGCCCAGGCAATGGCAAGCCCGTCGTAAGTGGAGGTGCCGCGGCCGATCTCGTCGAGGATGATCAAACTCCTGGGCGTGGCGTTGTGAAGAATGTTGGCGGTCTCCGTCATTTCGACCATGAAGGTCGATTGCCCCCTGCTCAGTTCGTCGCTGGCGCCCACTCTGGTAAAGATCTGGTCGGCCAAGCCAATCTCGGCCTCCTCCGCGGGAATGAAGATGCCGCTCTGGGCCATAAGCACAAGAAGCGCCACCTGGCGGATGTAGGTCGATTTGCCGGCCATGTTAGGGCCTGTCAGAAGCACGATCTGGTCGCTGGTGGTGTTGAGGAAC
This sequence comes from bacterium, assembly GCA_017444325.1. GTDB lineage: Bacteria > Auribacterota > UBA3054 > UBA3054 > UBA3054 > UBA3054. Next base: position 22,332 of record JAFSWV010000034.1, read on the forward strand.
GTATCGTTTGGAACGAAGCGCTTGTCGGGCAGCAGACGCTCAACGACTGGATGGCGCCCTTTCTTGATAACGAGCCTGGTATCGGTAAAGATCTTCGGCCTTCTGTAATCCCGCTGCAAGGCGATCCAGGACAAGGACTGGAAGACGTCGAGAGAGGCGACCGCGGCGGCGCTCTCCTGGATCCTCTGGTGATTCTTCAAAACTTCCTGGCGCAATTCCTGGAAAAGCTCGCCCTCAAGTTCCAAGGCCCGCTCCTCCGCATGCAGGATGCGGTTCTCGAGTTCCTTCAGTTCCGGCGTGATGAAGCGCTCGCCGTTCACGACCGTCTGCTTCCTGATGTATTCAGGCGGCACCTGGTCGAGATACGACCGGGAGACTTCGATGTAATAGCCGAAGACTTTCGTGTAGCCGACCTTCAGCTTCTTGATGCCGGTCTTCTGGGCTTCCTTGTTCTGAAGCTCCGCGATATAATTCTTAGTGTTCGTCGAGAGTTCCCTGACTTCGTCGAGCTCAGCGTTGTAGCCGTCCCTTATGATACCGCCGTCCATCAGGCGCAAGGGAGGATCGTCGGAAAGCGCGCGGTCAAGCAGATCCGTCAATTCCGGCAGAGGCGTCAGTTTTTCGCAAATGTCTTCCAGAAGCGCGTAGCGGTCTTCATTGGGGAAAAGCTCCTCGGAGCGCGCCTTCGCCAGCGACTCCATGACGTAGCCGCGCAAAGCGGGCAGCTGATGCAGGCAGTAACGCAGGGCAAGAAGATCCCTCGGCGTTCCGTAGCCGGTCGAAAGCCTGCTGACGAGCTTCTCAAGATCGCCGAAGTTTCTGAGCGCTTCCTTTATCTCCATGAGTTCGCCCTGGCGCGACATCAGAAGCTCGATGGCGTCGTAGCGCGCCTCGATGCTCTGTTTCTCGACCAGGGGCGCCAGAAGGAAGGAGCGCAGCATCCTGGAGCCCATGGGCGTCGCGGTCTCGTCCAGCACGGAGAAAAGCGTGCCTTCCGTTCCGCCTTCGCGCATGGAGCGCACAAGCTCCAAATTTCTCCTGGTGTGCTCGCCCAGACGCATGAAATTCGATTTCTCGTAATACCTCAGCCCCATGATATGATCGAGGGGCAGCATGGCGAAATTCTCTTTGATGTAGCGCAGCGCGGCGCCGGCGCACATCACGCCGCAAACTTTGTCGGCGCAGCCGAAGCCGTCCAGTGAAGCGACCTGGAAATGGGATAGAAGCACATTGCAGCCGTCGTCAAAATAAAGGTCGTCGATCCCCATGACCAGCGCGTTCTGGATAACGCTCAAAGCCGGCTGCCATATGCTTTCCCCGCTCTCCGGATAAATGATCTCCGTCGGCTGCAGACGGCGCAGTTCCTCCACGGCCTCCTCGCAGGAATTCATTTCCGTCATCTCGAAACTGCCGGTGGCCACGTCCAGGAAAGCGGCGCCGAAAACTTCCCTGCCCTTGATCTTGACGGAACAGACCGTGGCCAGGAAATTGTTGCCCTGCTTAGAGGCCTGCTCGTCGTCCAAGTTCGTGGAAGGCGTCACGATCCTGGTTATTTCGCGCTTGACAAGTCCTTTCGCCTTCTTGGGATCTTCCATCTGATCGCAGACCGCCACTCTGCGCCGCATCTTGACAAGCTTCCCTATGTAGCTTTCCGCGGCGTGGTAAGGCACGCCGCACATCGGCATATTGACGCGGTGCGTCAAAGTCAGGCCGAGGAGCGTCGAGACTTCCCTGGCGTCGTCGTCGAACAGTTCGTAAAAGTCGCCCAAACGGAAGAAGAGCAGCATCCCGGGATACTTGCGCTTCATTTCGAAATACTGGCGCATCATGGGCGTCTCGTAATCGGCGGGAGATGGTGTTCTGTTTTCTTTCTCTTTCATTTTACAAACTGATGACGTAACTGTCGTTCTTTTCTGATTTCCTCAGCTTTGCGCAGACCGTCTGGGCTTCGCTTTTGCTGGCGTAATCGCCGACCAGGACCGAATAGCCTTTCGAGCCTTTCCTGACGTAAGCCTTGTAGCCTTTCTTCTTGAGCTGGGCGGCGTAATTGTTCGCCAGATCCTGCTTCGGCGTATAGGAGACCTGCACCGCGAATTTCGTCTTCGGTGCGCTGGTCGTAGTCTTAGCCGCAGGTTTCGTAGCTGTAGATGTCTTCGCGGCGGTCGTAGTCTTTGAGCTTGTGCTTTCGGCTTTGACGACCTTGGTTGACGAGGACGAGCTTCCTTTCATCAGAAGCCTCGCTTCCAGACTCCTCGGATAATCTTTTAAGACCTTCTTCTCGCACTCCGAAGCTTCCTTCGCATTGCCGAGATTCTTCTGCGTCTTGGCGATCTTCAAAAGCACTCTGGAACCGCTGCGCTTCATGAAAGTTTCGGTCTGGCTCTTGCGGTACTGCTTCAGCGCTTCCGAGTATTTTCTCCGCTTGAACTCAACATCCCCCAACCCGACGTAGGCTTCCGGAAGCCAGTCCGTGTTGGAGTAGAGGTTCACGATGTTCATGAAACTTATCTTAGCGTCGTCGTAGCGGTCGAGCTGAGTGTACGATTTGCCGACCATATACCAGCAGAGCGCCCTGTTGTTGTCGTTGAGCTTGGCGTCCAGGGCCTTACGGTAGCATTCCACCGCCTTGCCGTACTGCTTCTGCAGATAGAAGGCCTCGCCCTTGTCCATTTCCCCGGCGAAAACGGCATGGGCAAAGAGCGCCAGCGCTGCCGCGCCGGCGAGGAACATTGCTCTTTCTGTTCTCGCTAAGTTTTTCAATTTTTCAGTACGCCGGCTCCCAAAAGCGACGTGAAGCCGGATCTTGTGACTATCAAATGGTCAAGCAGCTTTATGTGAAGTATCTTGCCGGCATCGGCTATCTCTTTCGTGACAGCCACGTCCGCCTGGCTCGGCGTCGTCTCGCCGGAAGGGTGATTGTGCGCCAGGATGACGAAGCTGGCTCCCATCTTCATCGCCGGACGAAAGACCGTCGCCGGATCGGAAAGGCTTTGCCGCGCCGTGCCGACCGTCAGGACTTTCGTGCCTATCACCTTAGAAGCGGTATTCAGGTATATCCCCCTCAGCTGCTCCTGCTCCAAGTCCCACATGTCCTTGGTAAGAGGATAGACGTCGCCCGGCTGGGTCACGCGGATCATCTCCTCGTCGTCAGCTCTCCCGCAAAGGCGCCTGCCAAGTTCAAGGCTAGCTAAAAGCATAGCGCTCTTTACGAAAGGCATCCCGGTCACTTCCCTCAGGGAATTGATCTCCTTTAGGTCCTTCAGTCCCGCCGTCCCGTAATCCATTACGATCTCGTGGGACAGCTGCATGACGTTTTTTCCTCCGTAGCCCGTCCCGATGATCAGGGCCAGAAGTTCGGGAAGATTCAATTCCTCGATGCCGTACTTCAGTAGTTTTTCGCGGGGCATAAGTTCCGCCCCGTTTGCTTCAAGATCAGCCGCTCTCCTTTTCATTGGTTAATTCCTCATCTCCGGGCAAACACTCAAAACTCCCGTAAAGCGTAAGCGGCGTAGCGGACTCCATCTTAACGGAAACGAACTTCCCGATAAGCTTAGGATCTCCCTCGAACACCACGTTCGCGTAATGGGTAGTTCTGCCTTGCAGCACCGCCCGGTTGCGTTTACTATGACCCTCGACCAAAACTGTCTGGGTAGTACCCACCAAACTCTTCAAATGCTCGTGCGTAAGTTTTCCCTGCAGAGCCATAAGCTCGGCATGGCGCCTTTTCTTCTCCTCAAGCGGCACGTCGTCTCTTAATCTTGCCGCAGCCGTACCAGGCCGCTCGCTGTACTTGAAGAGGAAATTGTTGGCGTAATCGATTTTTTCGACCGCCGAAAGAGTCGCCTGGAAATCCTCCAGCGTCTCCCCAGGGAAGCCGACGATCAGATCCCCTGCCAGCCAAAGATCAGGCATCGCGGCCTTAAGCTTCGCCACCTTCTCCAAATATTGCTCCAGGGTATATTTCCTGTTCATCATTTTCAGGATGCGGTTCGAGCCCGACTGCAGCGGGAAGTGCAAATATCGGCAGATCTTCTTTTCCGAAGCCATCAACGCGATAAGCTCGTCGGAGATATCCTGCGGATTGGAAGTGACGAACCTGAGCCACTTCAAGCCTTCTATCTTCGCGGCCTTAGCCAAAAGTTCCGGGAAACTAATGCTCCCCTTCGGCAAGTCTTTCCCATAGGAATTGACGTTCTGGCCGAGCAGCGTCACTTCCACGCAGCCGCTCGCCGCCAAAACCTCCAATTCCCGAAGTATCTCATCCGCCGGCCGGCTGACTTCCGGCCCTCTGGCGTAAGGCACCACGCAGTAAGAGCAGAAGTTGCTGCAGCCTCTCATGATCTCGACGAAAGCCTGCCAGGGCCTGGGGCGCATGGCCTCCAGTTCGTCAAGACTGGCTCCAGCCTCATCCCTACCCACGGCGAAAAGCTTGCCCGAGGAACCGACGCATTCCTCCATGTAAGGCGCAAGCGCGATGCCAAGTCTTTCCAAGGCCTCGGCGTTAACGGAAGTAACTTCCGCCATAGCCACCCGTCTGCACAAAGAACGCAATATTAATTCCGGGATAAGATGACGCTTGTGTGTTCCGGCCACGAAGTCGAAAACATTTTTCCCGCCCAGCAGCGTTTCCCCTTTCAATTCCGCCATGCAGCCCGTCACGCCCAAGACGACTTCCGGCCTGCGGTTCCTCTTGACGTTCAGTTTACCGGCTTTTCCCAAAACTTTCCTTTCCGCCAGATCCCTGACGCTGCAGGTAATGAACAAAACCACGTCCGCCGCAGTTTCGTCTTCAACGACGACAAAACCCTGGCGCGTAAGATTCCCGGAAAGTATCTGACTGTCCAGAATGTTCATCTGGCAGCCGTAAGTCAGAAGGCAGACGTAAACTGGCGCTTTCAGTTGGGCGGAAAAATCAGCCATAGACCCTCTCCGCCATTTCGCCCGCCCTGTACGAGCTTCGAACAAGCGGCCCGCAGGCCGCTCCCACAAAGCCCAGGCTCAGAGCGTAAGCTTTTATTTCCGCGAATTCCGCTTCGCTGTAATATTTCTCGACAGGATGGCACGTATCATCCGGCGCCAGGTACTGTCCGACCGTCAGAATAGAACATCCGGTGGCTCTGAGGTCGCGAACAGCTTCGCGAATTTCCTCCATCGTTTCGCCGCAGCCTACCATGATCCCGCTCTTCGCGGGAATATTCGGGAACATTCTGGAGGCGTAGCTCAGGACCGCCAAGGACCGCAAATACGTCGCCTTGGTCCTAAGAACCGGCGTCAGCCTTTTTACCGTTTCCAAATTATGGTTGAAGACCGCCGGCCCAGCCTGCAAGACCTTTTCCAAAGCCGAACTGTTCCCCGCGAAATCCGAAGTCAGGATTTCGACCTTCGTCTCCGGGGAAACAGTTTTTATCGCCTCTATCGTCCTGACAAAATGCTCCGCTCCCCCATCCGGCAGGTCGTCCCTGGTCACGCAGGTAATGACCGCATAACGCAGCCCAAGCTCCTTGATAGCAGACGCCAAACGAGCCGGCTCTTCCGGGTCAAGCGGCGCGGGACGCCCAGTCTTCACATTGCAGAAACGGCAGTTCCTGGTGCAGACGTCTCCCATTATCATGAAAGTCGCCGTATGATTCTGGAAACATTCCCAAATATTGGGGCACGCCGCCTCTTTACAGACGGTGTTCAAGCCAAGCCCCTCTATGAGAGACCTGACTTTCTCGCGCTCAGCCCTTGTCGGCACCTTTATCCTGGGTTTTTCCGGCATAATAAAAAATGCATATATTTACACAGTATTTTTTATTATACCATAGCCAGCGCATTATCCTCTAACCGCCCAAAACCAGAGAATCACGGGATTATTAACCGCCTAAGGATACTGACGTGAAGTATGCAAAAAAGAAACTACGATAAGATCGTCTTTTTCCAGAATATATACCACAATTAACGGCGTATTTAAAACATAAAACTCATAGGTGCCTTCAACTCTCCCGGGATGTCCAATGAAGGGCTGGGCAGCCAGCAGCTCCAATGTGCTCCTTATTCTGGCAATAACTTCCTTGGCTGCTGATCGATTCTCCGAATAGATGTAATCGTATCCGTTGTTTAGATCTTCAACGGCCAATTTTGTGAATTTTATATCAAGCATCACTTAGTCCATTTATCAAATGCCTTGCTAACTTCAGCGTCGGAAGCGAATTGTTTTTTGCGAGCCTGCTTTGTGCCTTCCTTAATATGCGCGATCTGCCATTCTTGCAAAGCAAGATAATAATCAAGAGCTTCATTGATAATGAAACTTCTGTCCCTCTTTTTCTCAGACGCCAGCATATCGAGTTTCCTTTTTGTTTCTTCGGATGTTCTGAATGATAACGTGCTCATATTGCTCCTTGTATTATTTTGTATTACGATGTATTATACAAAAATACGAGTATGTTTTCAAGCAACGAGCAAAAGCCATATCTTTCTCCGATTTTATGCAAATAGTATCAGATATGCTAAAAATTTCAAAGCTTTTTTCAAAATCCTATCTTTTTTGATAGCAAGTGTAAGAAAAGAATAAATCTTTTATGAAAAAAAGATTTGGAAACAAGTTGTTTCCAAATCTCCCTACCTAATAAAGCAGAGGAAGGGCGAGGAAGTCCTCGAAGAAGGAGGGGTAGGATTTGGCGCAGCAGGCAGCGTTGTCGATGGTGACAGGGCTTTGGGCGTTGGTGGCGACCGCGGCGGCGGACATGGCGATGCGGTGGTCGCCAAAGGTCTTTATTTCTTCCTTGACTTGGAAGAGTTTGTCTGTGCCAACAACCGTGAAAGAGTCTTCCGTTATTTGGCAATTGATGCCGATTGCTTTAAGAAGCGCTTGGGTGGTGGCGACGCGGTCGGATTCTTTCAGTCTTAGTCTCTTGATGCCAGTGAAGGTCGTTTGGGCATTTGTCCCGGCGGCGGCTACGGCCAGAGGCGGGAAAATATCCGGGCATTGGGAGACGTCCTTTACTCCGCCTTTTTCTTTCAGGAGGTCAAGAAGTTTTCTGTCGGGCTGGAGGGACGCGTTGTTGAGGCCTTTTATTTCGATTTCGGAACCGAGATAATTCATGACCAGGAAGAAAGAGGCGCCGGACCAGTCGCGCTCAGGCTCAATGTTTACGGGAGCAGTGTAAGTCTGATTGCCGGGGACGAGGAAGCCGGTTTCTGTTTCCTCTATCTTGATATTGCTGTCTTTTAAGACATGCAGCGTCAGGTCAACGTAGCCTCGCGATTCCAGAGGCGTGGTGAATCTTATTTCGGAATCTTTGTTGAGAAGAGGCAGAGCGAAAAGCAGCCCCGTGGCGAACTGAGAGGAGACGTTGCCAGGCAGCGTGAAGAGGCCGGGAGCGATGGTCTCGTAATCAAGGCCCGGGCGCTTGGAAAGGCGCCCTTTCGTAACGTAGGTGGGGTTCTTACCCAGGGCGGCGGAGATCGGCTTCAAAAAGCGCAACGTGGAGCCGGATTCGCCGCAGTCCAGAGTCGGTCTATCGTTTACTTCCTTCAGGGCAAGCAGGCAGCGCTTGGTAGCGGCGATGTCATCAGGGTCCGTAGGACTTAGAGCCAGACGCTGGAAGTTCCCGCCCAGAAAGTCTGCTATCAAGAGACGATGAAGGTGGGATTTGGAAAAAGGCGGCGTGATGGAGCCTTTTCTTCTGCCTATTGGAAGCGTAAGAGACATGATCAATCGAGAAGTAGGTCAAGTGCGACTAAAGCTGCCATGGCTTCCACCACAGGAAGCGCTCTGGGAACGATGCAGGCGTCGTGGCGGCCTTCTATAACCAGCTCTTCTTCCGTTTGCTTGGAAAGCGAAACGCTTTTCTGGGGTTTCGAGATGGAAGGCGTTGGCTTGATGGCGACGCGGAAAACTGTCGGCATGCCGCTGGTCATGCCGCCTAAGGAACCGCCGTGATTGTTGGTAGTAGTTTCTATCTTTCCGTCTTTGACGGTGAAAGAGTCGTTGTTAAGAGAGCCTTTTGAGGTCGTGCCGGCGAAACCGCTGCCGAATTCAATTCCTTTGACAGCCGGGATGCCGAAGATAGCGGCGGCTATTCTGTTTTCCACGCCGTCGAAGATCGGTTCGCCTAAACCGACGGGGAGATTAGTTATTTCGCATTCTATTACTCCGCCCACGCTGTCCCCTTCCGCTCTGGCCGCTTCGATCACAGCCTTGGCTTCCGGGCTTAGAATGTCATTGGAGTTCGGTTCGTTCTTTTGAGAGCCGATGGAAACGATCCTGCCTTTGACTTCAATGCCCTTGCTCTCAAGATACTGAATGGCCAAGGCTCCGGAAAAGCAAAGACCCGCCATTATCCTGCCCGAGGAGTGGCCGCCGCCTCTGTAGTCATTGGCGCCGCCGGTCTTCACGTTCATAGGATAGTCGGCGTGGCCCGGTCTCATAAGATCGCTCAGTTTGGAGTAATCCTTGGAATGGGCGTCGCTGTTTTTGATGACAGCCGTGATGGGCGTGCCGCAGGTCTTCTCGTTGAAAAGGCCTGAGAGGATCTCGAAAGCGTCGGATTCGCATCTTTGGGTGGAGCCAGGCTGGGAGCTGGGGGCCCTTCTGGACATGAAAGCTTTGACTTTTTCCAGGTCGGGAGAAAAGTTCGCGGGAAAGCCGTCCAGAACGCAGCCGATGGCAGGCCCATGGGATTCGCCGAAAAGCGTCACTTTAAGATTTTTGCCGTAAGTGGAGGACATAAACGTAATCGGTGGTTTTTATGTGAAGAAAAGTCTGTTCTGTTCCCTGGCCTGCTCTATGAGCATGCTGAGGCCGTTTTCCGTAAGGCAGCCCTTATTATTGGCGCGCGCCATAATGGGAGTGACTTCCGGTTTGTAGATGATATCGTAAAGGGCTTCTTTGCCAGTGAATTCATACTGTGGGATAGGATCGTTTTCCGTTGTGCTTTGCCCCTGCAATCCGACGGAAGTGCACTGCACGATGATGTCGGGATCGAAGTCGCTTGTGAGGTCTGTTAGTTTGGCGAAAGTAAAGCCATATTTGTCCGCGATCGCTTTGGCTTTAGCAATGTTTCTGGCGAAGATCGTTACGTCGGCTTTTCCTTTGCAGAGAGCGTAGGCGATGGCTTTGGCGGCGCCGCCGGAACCTAAAATGGCCACGCGCTTCCCTTGTACGCTGTCGATCTTGAGGAAGCGTTTCAAAGCTTTTGTGAAGCCGATCCAATCGGTGTTGTAGCCGATCCTTTTTCCTTCTTTGAAAACAACGGTATTGGCGGCGCCGATCGTTTTTACGGCCTCGTCGGCTTCGTCAAGGTAGTTGAGCAGTTTTTCCTTATGCGGAATAGTGACAGCCAGACCTTTGAATTTCAAGGTTTCGGCAAAAGTCAGCGCTTCCTCAATATTCTCTGCCGGGATGGGAAGCATGACGGCGTTGCGATTTTCAGCTTTATAAAAGTTTCTGTGCACTTCCGGGCTGGAGGTTACGTTCAAGGGAAATCCCGTCACGCCGCAGAGAGCGGTATTGCTGTTGATGTTTTTGAAATCGTAAACGTCGATAAGCTTCTTAGGATCAAAGTGCCCGATGGCGGAAGTGTTTTCAAGCAGTTCCTTGGGGGAAGTGAAAGTAAGATATGAGCCGAGCCTATCGGCAAGGATCCTAGATACGCCGCCGAGTTTTCCCATGACGCAGATGATCCTGTCCTTGGCTTTGAGCTCATTGGAAAGCACGAAGGTTTCGGCGACAGTCGTGAGATCTTTGGGAAGAAAGGCGAGCTTCGGGATCTCGTTGGCGTTTTTGGAAATGGTGTCTAAGGTCTTTACGATCTTGGCTTCCTGGGGCTCGAAGTAGTGAGCGCTTCTGATGATCATTACTCCGCTTTTATGGGCCAGGGCTTCAAGTTCCGGAGCGGTCAGGTCGGATTCCAGATCGACGTAGGCGAAGGCGCTTAGATTTGAAAGCAAATCTAGCCTCTCTGTTTCGCTGCCCTCAAAGACTCCGCCGTCGATTTTTCTGCGCACGGTCAGGATGCAGGGGGTTTTTACGTTCTTCGGAAAATCTTTTATGGAAGCGTATTCGCTTTTTTTTAAATGATCCGCCCTGAGCTCGATTAGGTCAACGAACGGCGCGTTGACGTCGGCTATCCTCTGCGCTTCGGTGAGCGTTTTGGCAGTGATGGTTAGGCAGATCAGGGACGGCATCGTTTACTCCAAAGAGATCTTGGTAGCCTTGACGCTGCCCCAGGCGCAGGGCAGGGAGAAAGTGACGGTGTTGCCGGAGCGCTTTTTGTCGCGGCGCATGATTAATTTCAGGTCGTCCAGAGCTATGCCTTCGGGAAGCTTGGTGGGAAGACCGTGGGCGGCGAAGATCTCCGCCAGTTCTTCCGGGAAGCTTTCTTTGGCAAGGCCCTTTCTTTGGGCGATTCTGGCTTCCTCAACGCAGCCTATAGCCACCGCTTCGCCGTGGCTTATCGCAAAGTTGCTCCTAAGTTCCAGGGCGTGGCCGACGGTGTGGCCGCAGTTCAAAAGAATGCGGCGGCCGCATCTCTCAAAAGGATCTTCCCTTACGATATCAACTTTCACCTGCAGATTGTCGGCGATCTCCCTGGCGGTCGGGATCTCGGAGAACTTGGGTTCGCTTCCTTTAATGAGAGCGTGCTTGATCATCTCCGCCTTGCCGACTTTCAGTTCTTTGACAGGGAGAGTTTTCAGTCTCTCGGCATCGATAAGCACGAGTCTGGGGGAATGGAAGGCGCCCACCAGATTCTTGCCGATCGCAAGGTCGCAGCCGGTCTTGCCGCCGGTGGAGGCGTCCACCATGGCAAGCAAGGTCGTGGGGAAATTGATCCATTCGATGCCGCGCATCCAGGTGGCGGCGGCGAAGCCTACGAGATCGCTGGTCACTCCCCCGCCGAAGGAAGCGATCGTATCCTTCCTGCCGATGGCGTGATCGTTCAGTATTCCCCAGATCTTTTCAATGGTAGAAATATTTTTAAACTCTTCGCCGGAGGGAATAAGTTCCAGAGCGGTGTCTTTTAGGGCTTCCGGCTGACAGTTGGCGGCGTTGGTGTCGGCGATGACAAGTTTGGCGAAGCCGTTAAGATCGCCCATGGCTTCACCCACGATGACCAGAGAGGTGGGAAGCGCGAAGGCTTTGGCGATCCTGCTCTTGAAGGAAGCGTAATGCTCTTTTCTTTCTTCGGCTTTGTTGCCCAGAGGGCGGGCGCCGGGGTTCCTTTGGAAACGCTTTTCCAATTCTTCCTTGGAAGGCGCTTCCAAAAGCCAGACGCGGCCGAAGCTTTCTGCTAGTTCGCGGTTCTCGGAATCGAGGAGCGTGCCGCCGCCCAAAGAGACTACGCTTTCGTTGAAATTCTCTTTTTGGGAGAGTTCGCGCAGCGTTTCCTTTTCAATGCTGCGGAAAAGAGCTTCCCCGCCCTCTTCAAAAATAGCAGGGATCGTTTTCCCGCGCTTTTTCTCTATCTCGCCGTCGAGGTCGAAAAAAGTTTTGCCCAGGCTCAGGGCCAGGTTTTTGCCAAGGGTGGTCTTTCCGCTGGCGGGAGGACCGTAAAGGAAGATCGCTGACATTTTATTTCTCCCCCTGCAGTTTTTCTTTTATGGCTTTCCCTTCCGCAAGCTGAGAGACAAGGCTAGTCCTGTCGTCGTTTTCCAAAGCTGTCTTAAAGCCATTCAGCCTTTTGATCATTCTTTCGAGGACCGGCAGAAGTTCCGCTTTGTTCATTAGGAAAAGGTCGGACCAAAGCTCTGGATCCGGGGCGCCGACGCGGGAGAGATCCCGGAAACTGCCAGCGGAAAAACCGGAGCGCTTCAAAGCCAGTTCGTCCCTTAAGTAAGCGGAGGAAACGAGGTGGCAGAGCTGACTGGTGTAGGCGATCATCCTGTCATGATCTTCGAGCGTTGTCATGACAACGCTTCCGAAACCCAGGTCGAAAAAGAAGGGCTTCAAGCTTTCCGCGGTATTTTGATCTTTGGGGAAGGGCGTCAGGATCATGGAAGCGCCTTTGAAGAGATCCTTGTCGGAATTTTCGAAACCGCTGACTTCCTTCCCGGCCATCGGGTGTCCGCCGATGAAGGTGAAGTCGTCGTTCAAAGCCTTCGCGACACCTGCGAGTACGGCGCTTTTGACGCCGCAGGCGTCCACGACGATCGCTCCTTTCTTCAGATCCCTGGCATGCTCATGAAGCCAATCGATGGCGACGGCCGGATGCAGAGCTATGATGACAAGGTCGGAATCGGAAAGTTCGACCGGATCGTTTTTGTCGATGCCCTTGACGTTGTAGCCGGCGGCCTGGGCGGCCTTGTAAAAGGAGCCGCCGATAAGGCCGAGGCCAATGATGGCGATCTCTTTAAAGTCAGATCTCGGCATAAGCTCCTAAGAAGGTGAACTGTTCGATCTCCGGATCGGTGGAAAGCTCGGAAAGAAGCTTGATGGCGTCCGGGTCGTTGGGCTTGGCTTCGAATTCGAAGATGAAGCGGAATTCGAATTCCATGCCTGGTATGGGCCTGGATTCCAGTTTGGTGAGGTTCAATCCTATGGAGGAGAACTTCGCCAGGATCGTGGCCAGAGAGCCCGGCTTGTGCGGCAAGGTCAGCATGACCGAGATCTTCGTGGCGTCCTTGTAGATCTCCAGTTCCCTTGAGATGCAGATGAAGCGCGTGAAGTTGGAAGGCGTGTCGCAGATGTTGGGATTCAGAACTTCCAGGCCGTAGAGCTCGGCGCAGTTCCTGGAGGCGACCACCGCCAGGTCCGTTCTGCCGCTCTCCTTTAGTTCCCTAGCCGCCATGGCCGTGTTCGCGGCGGGCGTCTGCTTAACGTTTTTCATGCCGTGGAGGAAAATGGAGCACTGCGAAAGCGCCTGGGGATGGCTCTTCACTTCCTTGATGTCGCTTTGCGTCACGCCCTTGTTGACCATGAGCGCGTGCGACACGTGGAGCTTGACAGCCTTCACGATCCTGAAGTCATGGCTCCTCATCTGGTCGTAGACCGCCGTAACGGAGCCGGCGGAAGAGTTCTCAATGGGCAGCACGCCGTACTGGCACATGCCTTTCTCAACGGCGCTGAAGATATCGGCGAAGGAATGGAAGA
>JAFSWV010000035.1 GCA_017444325.1 bacterium
CAGACTTTGCCTGACCTTAAGAAATGCTGCCCGGACGCCGCGGGGGACTGGTACTTCACCGGCAACTATCCCACGCCGGGCGGGGAGAAAGTTTTGCAGCAGGCCATAAACAATTATTTGGAACACAAGCATGAACGCTCCTACTGACCTCATAGAGAAATGGCGCGCTGAAAGGGAACGCAAAGCCTATCTGGCTCTGGAAGACGGCACCGTGTTTCACGGTGTCTCTTTTGGCTATAAGTTGGACCGTGTGGGCGAGGTGGTCTTCAACACCGGCATGTGCGGATATCAGGAGATCGTGACCGACCCTTCCTACTCCGGGCAGTTCGTGACGCTGACCACCGCGGAAGTCGGCAACTACGGCGTGAACGGCGACGATCGGGAATCCCGCTCGCTCTTTTTGAACGGGCTCGTTCTGGGCGACCTGACGGCGCCAAGCAACTACCGCGCCACTTCCTCCCTGAGAGCCTACCTCAACAAGAACAAGATCCCCGGGATCTACGGCGTGGACACCAGGTCGCTGACGCTGCATCTTAGGACCTACGGCAACAAGAAAGCCTACCTTCACGTTGAGGACGAGCCTCTTTCCGAAGGGGAAGCGATAAAGAAGGCTCAGGCCTGGGAAGGCTTGGACGGCCAGGACTACGCCGCTAAGGTCTCCTCCAAGGACGCCTACAATTTCAACGAGGGCAAAAGCGACGCGCCACTGGTCGTCTGCTACGACTTCGGCGTGAAAACGAACATATTGAGAAACCTTGCCCGCTTCGCCAACGTCACGGTGGTTCCCGCCCAGACGCCGGCTGAGGACATCATCAAGATGAAGCCCGACGGCATTTTCCTTTCCAACGGCCCGGCGGACCCTGCCGCGCTGCCTTACGCCGTCAAGAACATCAAGCTCCTTCTGGGCCTGGCGCCCGTCATGGGCATCTGTTTGGGACACCAGCTGCTGGCGCTTTCCCTTGGCGCTGAGACCGGACGTTTGAAATTCGGCCATCACGGCTGCAACCATCCCGTTAAGAATCTCGTGACCGGCAAGGTGGAAATAACCAGCCAGAACCACAACTTCGCGGTTAAAATCGAAAGCGTTCCCACGACGCTGGAAGTGACGCATATCAACCTGAACGACCAGACCATCGAGGGCCTGAGGCACAAGAAGCTGCCGGCTTTCTCCGTGCAGTATCATCCCGAGTCCTGCCCCGGCCCCCACGATTCCAATTATCTTTTCGAGGAATTTAAAAAGATGATATTGGGGAAATGAGATGAAGAGAAAAGACATAAAGAAGATACTGCTCTTGGGCGCCGGCCCCATCGTCATAGGCCAGGGCTGCGAATTCGACTACTCCGGAGTGCAGGCCGTCAAGGTTCTGAAGAGGGAAGGCTACGAGGTCATCCTTGTGAACTCCAATCCCGCCACCGTCATGACGGACGCCTTCAAAAGGAACGCCGAGGAAGCTGACAAAGTCTACATCGAGCCCCTCCTTCCGGAATACGTGGAGAAGATAATCGCCAAAGAAAGACCGGACGCTCTGCTTCCGACCCTAGGCGGACAGACTGCCCTGAACCTCGCCATGGAACTGGCCAAGTCGGGCGTCCTCAAAAAATACAATGTGGAAATGATCGGCGCCGATGACAAGGCCATCGACCGGGCCGAAGACCGCGACCTCTTCAAGCAGGCTATGGCGGAACTGGGCCTGGACATGCCGAAGAGCGACTGCGCCCACGACCTTGAGGAAGCCAAAGCGGTGGCCAAAAAGATCGGCACCTGGCCCCTCATCATAAGGCCCGCTTTCACCCTAGGTGGCACCGGCGGTGGCATCGCGCACAACGAAAAGGAACTTCTCGAGATCGCCAAAGAAGGCCTTGAAGCCTCCCTTAAAAGCGAGATCCTGATAGAGGAATCCCTGATTGGTTGGAAGGAATTCGAGATGGAAGTCATGCGCGACAAGGCCGGCAACGCCGTCATCGTCTGCTCCATCGAGAACTTAGACCCCATGGGCGTGCACACCGGCGACTCCATCACCGTTGCCCCGGCCATAACTTTGACCGACGTTGAATACCAGGCCATGCGCGACGACTCCATAAGAGTCTTGGAAAAGATTGGCATCGCCACCGGCGGATCCAACGTCCAGTGGGCCGTGGATCCCAGAAACGGAAGAAGAGTCATCATCGAGATGAACCCAAGAGTCAGCCGCTCTTCCGCCCTGGCCTCCAAGGCCACCGGTTTCCCCATCGCCAAGATCGCCGCGCTCTTAGCGGTAGGCTACACCCTTGACGAACTGAAAAATGATATTACGGAAAAAACGCCCGCCTGCTTCGAGCCGGCTTTAGACTACTGCGTCGTAAAGATCCCGCGCTTCACCTTCGAGAAATTCCCCGGCGCCGACACCAAACTCGGCACCCAGATGCACTCCGTTGGCGAAGTGATGGCTATCGGCAAAACTTTCAAGCAGGCCTACCTCAAGGCCGTGCGCTCTCTGGAAGCGCCTCTCAAGTACCATGACGAGGATTCCTTCGACCCCTGGTTCAAGAACGAGCTGAAGGAACTGAAGGCCTTCAAAAAACTTTTGGGCATCTTCGAACTTGACACCATTCCCGAGGACGTTTTGCTCCAGGCCAAGGTAATGGGCTTTTCCGACAAGGAGATCGCCCGCGAACTGAACGCCAAGGAAGAGGATGTCAGGAAGAAGAGAAACGAGCTGAACATCCATCCCACCTTCGGCGCCGTGGACACTTGCGCCGGCGAATTCGAAGCCAAGACGCCCTAC
>JAFSWV010000036.1 GCA_017444325.1 bacterium
CTTTCTTCTTTGGGAGAAGGCTGTTTTGATGAGCTGCTGGGTTACGGCCCAGGTTGGAGGGTCGGGCCAGATGATGGGGCCGACTTTGAGTATGGCGGAATCGACGTGGGGCCTGGGGTAGAAGTTGTCCTGTTTGATGGTGGAGAGGCACTCGGTTGGGCCTAGGAACTCAAGCATGGCGTTAAGGGCGCCGTATCTAGGTTCTCTGGGCTTTTGGGAAAGGCGCAGGGCTTCTTCTTTCTGGATGGTGAAGGTGAGGGATTGGAATTTGATTTTTGAACTGATGAGTTTTAGGATGATCTCCTTTACGATGTAGTAGGGGAGATTGGCGACGACTTTATTGCATTGGGCGTATTCTTCCTTGGGGGATTCAAGAAAGTCCTGGTTTATGATGTTGGCTTTGCTATTTGGGTGGAGGTCGGGCCAGAGTGATGTGAGGCGCTGGTCTATTTCGTAGGCGGTGACTTTTGCTCCGGCTTCTTCCATCATGCTGGTGAGGTGGCCTAAGCCTGAGCCTATCTCAAGGACGTGGTCGTGGGGCTGGATGTCGGCTGACTCGATGATCTTTTGGAGTTCTCTTTTGTGGAAGAGGAAGTTTTGGCCGAGGGAGCGCTTGGCTTCAAGGCCGTGCTCTTGGAGGAACTCCTTGAGGGAGGCGAGGTGGTAGAGGTCTACGGTCATGCCAGGCGGGCGGCGAGCTTGATGGCGGCTAAGGCGGAGTGGTGGTCGGCTTGGTTTTCGCCGGCGATGTTATAGGCGGTGCCGTGGTCGGGGGAGGTCCTTACGAAGGGGAGGCCTAAGGTAAGGTTGACAGCCTGGTCGAAGGAGAGAAGCTTGATGGGGATGAGGCCCTGATCGTGGTACATGGCGACCACTACGTCGTACTTTTTGTTCTTGGCGAAGTGGAAGAGAGTGTCCGGGGGATAGGGGCCTCTTGCGTCGATGCCGATTATTCTTGCGTCTTCCACTGCGGGGGCGATGATGTCGAGGTCCTCGGGGCCGAGTAGACCGTTTTCCCCGGCGTGGGGGTTAAGGCCAGCTACGGCTATTTTCGGTTCTTTGATGCCGAGATCTTTGGCAAGGCTGTCGGCCTGGACGATCTTGGAAAGGATCGCGTCGGAAGTTATGGCTGTGGGGACCTGGGAGAGAGGGATGTGGTGGGTGACAAGGACGACTTTAAGGTCAGGCGTGTAGAAAGCCATGGTCGCGTCGGTGGAGTTTGTTTCAGCGGCTAGGAAGTCCGTATGGCCCGCGTTCCTGTATCCGGCCATACGGATACCCTCTTTGTTGAGAGGGGCGGTGATTAGGGCACGCTGGGGGCCTTCCAGGCAGTAGTGGGTGGCATATTTGAGACAGACCATGGCGAAGTTGCCGCATTCGGCGGAAATGTGGCCTATCTCATAGTTGTCGGGAAGGGATTCCTCGATTTCGGGTGATGTGAGGAAGTCTGTTGGGGGTTCGAGGTCGAGCTCTTCGGCGGTTTTTTTCCAGAATCGTTCGGGACCGACGAAGAGGAATTTCGCTTCTTCGGAGTCGAAGTCGTCCTGGTCGTTTTCTATAAGTTCGTTGTAGGCCTTGAGCATGACTTCCGGACCGACGCCGGCAATGTCGCCAGGAGTGATTATAAGTTCAAGAGGCATAGGATTTCTTTGGCGGCTTTGGTTCCGAGGTCGCCTTCGCCAAGGGAGGCTTTGACTTCTTTAAGATCGTTTACGGTCTTTTGGTAGGCGTTTTGGTCGTCCAGATATTTTTCGGCCCAGGGGACGATGCGTTCGGGAGTCATCTGGTATTGGATGAATTCCTGGACGATGCGCCTTTGGGCGATGATGTTGGCTAGGTTGATGAAGGGGATCTTCATGGCGATACGGGCCAGGAAGAAGGAAATGTAGTTGAGGCGGTAGAGGACAAGGATGGGCTTCTCCATAAGGGCGGCTTCGAAGGCCGCGGTGCCGGAAGTGACAAGAACTACCTTGCTAAGGTGGACGATGTCGTACATGGATTCGTCGATGAGGCGGTAGTTCTGGTCAAAATTCTGGATGTTGGCTTTCTTTATGGCGCTTAGGAGAAGTTCCTTGAGGTTCGGTCTGGCGCAGGAGATAAGGAAGAAAACGTTCGGGTGAGTCTTCCTTATGTCTTCCGCGCTTTTGAGCATGGTGGGGAAGATCCATTTGATCTCGTTCTCGCGGCTGCCGGGAAGGAGGGCGACGAGATCTCTGTTCTCAGGGATGTTGTTTTCTGTTTGGAAATCTTTGTCGGGCTGGAATTCTTTTATCTTGTTGATGATCCAGTGGCCGATGTGCTTGATCTTTATTTTGCTGGGGTATTTGAACTTGTGCTCGGTTATCTGGAGCGTGTCGTTTTGGACCTTCCATTCGCCGCCTTTTTCGTAGACGTCGACTTCGAAGGGGAACATAACCATCATAAGGGAGATGCATTTTCTTATGGTGTTTATTCTTCCGTGTCCCCAGGCCCAGATCTGGGGGGAGACCAGGTATATGAGGGGAAGGTCGGGGTAAAGCTTGTGGAGCTTTTTGGCAAGGGCAAGGTTGAAACCCGGATAGTCGATGAAGACTACGGCGTCGGGACGGCTGTCCTTGATAGTCTGCAGAACGGAGTTGTAGACTCTCCGGATGCGGGGGTAGTGCTTGATGACTTCTATGACGCCGATGACGGAAAGCTCGGTGATGTTGTGCGTGAGCGTAAGCCCGGCTTTTTCCATTTCTGCTCCGCCGATGCCGTAGAGCTCGAGGTCCGGCCTAGCGTCTTTAAGGGCTTTTACGGCGTGGGCGCCGCAAATGTCGCCGGAAGTTTCGCCCGCTACGAAGAAGATCTTAGGCATTACGGGCGTCCTTTGATTTTGATGATGGAGTCAACGAGCATGTAGATGCCGGCAATGATCGCGAAGATACTGAAGTAGAGCTTCATCTGCAGCGCGTCAAGATTCTTGGCGATAAGAGAGGCAAGATAAGAGAAGATGAGCATTAGGAGGACCAATACGCATGCGATCTTGATGTCCACCCAGCCTTTCTTGTAATACTCCCAGACAGCGAAGAAGGTGACCGGGGGAAGCATGATGGCAAGACTGGTGGCGACGGCCTCGTGTTGGCTGAACTTGCAGAAGTAGACGAGGCAGGGGACGAGAATGAGTCCTCCTCCAATGCCGAAAAAGCCTGAGGCGAAACCGGCGCATGCGCCGATAGCGATGATTATTAACCAATTGGTAGGCATTTTATTTCTTGTTTTGCTCTAAGCTGATGATGTAGGGAGAAATGAAGTTGATCCTCTGGGCGATGTTGAGAAGGTGGTCGCCGATACGTTCGATGTTGCCGATGACGTCCAGGAAGAGGATGGTAGCGTTGGGGGAGCACTGGCCGGCTTCCAGACGCTTCATGTGGTTGGCGGTCAGTTTGCGGTGCATCTGGTTGAGGTCTTCCTCAAGGGCGACCGCGTTGTTGGCCGCGGTGCGGTCGGCGTGCTCGAGAGCGAGCTTCACCTGGTCGAACTGCTTTTGCAGGAGGTCGTTTATTTCCGTCAGTTCCCTGATGGCGGAGTCGGAGAGCGAGATCTGCTCTTCGGTGCGCTTTTGGGCTAATTCGAAGATGTTGATGGAGAGGTCGCCGATACGCTCGATGTCGTGCGAGATATGCATCAGTTCCGGAAGCAGGGCGCTCTCGTCGTCGTTGAGGCTCTGGCGGGCTAAGGCGGCGGTATAGGAGGTCACCTTGCGGTTGAGGGAGTTGATCTCCTCCTCGCGCTTCTTGATGTTCTTCTCAAAGCGGACGCTGCCTTCACAGAAGCAGAGGTAGGAGTCGTCGACGTTCTTGTCCGCTTCCTTCAGCATGAAGAGGATCTCGCTGTTGATCTGGGCCAGGGCCAGGGCGGGAGTCTTGAGGAGGCGCTCGTCTAAGAAGGCGTGCTCGGATTCGACCGATTCATCCTTGACCGGAATGAGTTTCTCACAGATCCAGGCCAATGTGCCGGTGAAGGGCACGAGGACGATGACGTTCAAGACGTTGAAGACGGTGTTGGCCATGGCGATGTGGCGGACGATATTCTCGTTGTGGCCGCCCAATACTTCGCCGGCCGTCATGCAGTTGATGAGATATAAGAAGATCGGTTCGCCCTTGTAGAGGATGTAGAAGAGCGGCAACATGAAGAGCGAGCCGCCGACCTTGATGATGGTGTTGACGAGGGCGGCCCTCCTGGCTTTCCTGTTGGCGCCGATGGCGGCGAGGTTCGCGGTGATGGTCGTGCCGATGTTACAGCCTAAGACCAAGGGGAAGGAGGTGTAGAAATTGATGAGCCCGCTGCCGGCTAAAGCCATGACGACACCGATCGTGGCGGCGGAACTCTGCACGATCATGGTGGCGACTGTGCCTATGATGAGCGCGGCGACGATGTGCGAGAAGGGCATGAAGCCGTTGGCGGCGGGCGCGCAGTCAAAGGAGCGGAAGACGTTGACGAAGGTCGGCGAGGTGCGGAGAGGCACCAGCGTCTGGTTCATCATGTCCATGCCGAAGAAGAGTAATCCGAAGCCCATGATGACGTCGCCCCAGTAGCGACCGGTGGCCTTCTTGCTGGTGAGGCGGACGATGAGACCTACTAGGATGCAGGGCAAGGCTACGTCGGAAAGGCCGAAAGCCATGATCTGGGGCGTGACGGTCGTACCGATGCAGCTGCCGAAGATGACGGAGATGGCCTGCTCAAGGTTCATCAGTCCGGCGTTCACAAAGCCCACGACCATGACGGTCGAGGCGCTGGAACTTTGGACTATGGCTGTTATGACGGTGCCGACGACGATGCCGGTGAATTTGTTCTTGACGAAGAGCTGGAGAATGCTTTTTAGCCTGGCGCCGGCAACGGACTGCAGTCCTTCCGACATCATGGTCATGCCGAGGAGGAAGAGCGCCATGCCGCCTAGGATCGCTATGACGACGGAAGTGGTGTTGATGACGACGGACTGGAAGTGCAGGCCGCGCATGTTACTGACGCCCGGCATCTCGACTTCCGCGATGATCTCCGTTTCGCCGGTAGTCTTGCCGGCCGTGATCAAGGTTCCGCCCATGCCGGCTTCGTCAGTCGTGACTTCCCTGGCGGAAAGGTGGCAGCCGGAGAAGGGGTCGATCATGAAGTGGATGGGAACGCCCTGAAGGGGGTTGCCATCCTTGTCGAAGACCTGCAGGGAGAGCATGTCGGGGCTTGTACGGCCGCTTAAGATCTCCTGACGGGTGTTGTGTAGGCTTAAGCCGGAAACCAGCCTAATTTCGCAGCTGACGTCGCCGAAGGGGGAGTTGGCGGAGGCGTTGATGTGGTGGTCGCCCACCGTGTGCCCGATGTTGACTGTAAGCTCCGCCGCGCCGCCCGCGTCGGTAGTGACCGTCGGGCCGTCGGGGAAGGTTATCTCAGGATCGTTCTCGCGCTGGGTGAAAGTCACTTCCGCGCCGTTGACTGGATCCCGCTGGCCCTTGCCGCCCAAGAGTCCTGGGATCATGGGGCCCTCGACCTTCACCCTTAAGGTGACGTTGGTATTGGGCGGGACGCAGAGGACCGGCTCAGTTAAGGGAGAAACGGTCTCGGGATAATTCTCCTGGCCCTTCGAACAGCCGAAGAGCAGGAGGGTCAGCGTGGCTATAAGGAGGTAGCGCATCAATCTTTCGTGAGAAGGGTTATGCGTTGGGCTATATTGAGGAGATGCCTGGACATGCGGGACATGATCGTAACGCTGTCGTTTATCAGGACGGCGATCTTGATGGAACGCATGTCGGACTGGTCTCCCGCGGAGTATTCGCTCTGTATCTCGCTGTCGAGCTGCTGGAGGACTTTCTGGCGGATAGTGAGGGTGGCCGTGATGTCCTCCCTTTCCTTCTTCTTGCCCTTCAGGGCTCTTAAGATCTCGGAGCAGTAGAGGTCCATGGCGGAGAAGTAGTCGTCTATGGGCTTGACGCTCTCCTTGTGCGCTAGGAGATCTCTCTCGGCGCAGTTTTTCGCCATGTGCAGGAAGTTGACGGCGATGTCGCCGATACGCTCGATGTCGTGCGCCACGTGGATGTAGGCCGGAACGCGCTCGGCGTTGGCTTTGTCGACGTTGAATTCCGAGAGCCAGGTCAGGAAGCTCGAGACGTCCCTCTGGTAGTCGTCGAGGTCGTTCTCAAAGGTGATGATCTCCTGCTCTTTGCTGAAGTCGTTTTCCATGAAAGCCCGGTATGCGGAGCGCATTATATCCTGGCCTTTCTCCAAAGCCTCGACTGTGATCTTCCTAAGCTGGGAGAAAGCGAGGTTCGGAGTCATGAGAAGGCGGGTGTCGAGGACGTAGGTGCGTTCGCTCTCCATGGCCTTGACCGGGATGATGATCTCAGAAAGCTTGACC
>JAFSWV010000037.1 GCA_017444325.1 bacterium
CTTGTCGCCGAACTTCTTGCCCATGACTTTCTCCATCTTGGCGACGGCGTCTTTGACTTGGCCAGCCAGGCAGGAGGGGTACTTGCCCTTGTTTTCGAAATAAGCGGTGCAGCATTCAGTCGTGACAGTGAAACCGCCGGGGACGGGCAGGCCGATGGAGCACATTTCCGCCAGGTTGGCGCCTTTGCCGCCCAGCAAATTCTTCATGTCTTTGTTGCCTTCCGCCTTGCCGGCGCCGAAAGTATAGACGTACTTCGGGCACTTCTTAGCGGAAGCAGCTTTTTTGGTGGTAGCCATAATTTTCCTTTGTAAAGGTTAATTTAAGGTTGATTGATAAAAAAATATTATTAAGAAATGATATCAAAAAGCCCCGATTAAAACAATGAGTGTAACCCAACCGTCCGCTTTATCAGAAACCTGATTTTTGATAACATTAATAGGAATCAAACCAAAGGACAGTTTCTATGAAAAAAATCTTTTTGCTCCTCGTTCTGATGTCTTTTTCATCCGCGCTGCTGGCCGATCTTGACGATTTCGCCGATTACCTTGAATTCTCAAAGTGCAAGCAGACGATCAACCTTAAGGCTGACGTCTCCGGCAAAGTCTGGAAAGCCATAAGCGAAGGCGACAACTTTTACCTTTATGTCAGCGAGGTCGGACCCATCCTCGACGCCGTCTGGCACGGGAATAAGATCACCAAGAAGGGCGACGATTTCCAGGTGACCTACACCCCGAAGAACGGGAAACTCATCTACAAGCTGAACGGACCCAAGACCGGCTTCGCCTTCACTTGCGACTCCCTTCAGGACGAGTATGTCGTCGATCCTGAGAAAGAGACCGTCTCCATGAGCGGAACAGTCTCCTACGGCCCGCCCGAAGATGCCGACCTTTACAATTTCAAGGCTTCATACAATGAAATCAACGTCCATTCCTTCCCGCTGACCAAAAAAGGCAAAAACTACGTCTACAAGGGAGAAATGGACTTCAACACCTTCAATATCAAGGTGTGCGCCAACGGCAAGGCGACCGTGAAGATCAGCGGTCCGTGTCCTTTGAAGCTTTTCTGCCAGGTCTTCTACGAAGAAGATTATCGTTGACACTTACAGAGAACGCAGCAAAGCGATCTCGCGGCCGTAGCCCTCGAGATCCTGGGGCGTCTCCAAAAAGAAAGGCAGCTCTTTAAGAGCCGGGTTGTTTACTATCGCCCGGAAGGTCTCCATTCCCAGCGTTCCCTCGCCTATGGGCGCGTGGCGGTCCTTGTGCGAACCGAGGGGGTTTTTGCTGTCGTTGATATGCACGGCCCGCAAACGTTCGAGGCCGATAACTGAATCAAATTGTTTTAGAACGCCATCCAGATCCCCTATGATGTCGTAGCCCGCATCGCTGACGTGGCAGGTGTCCAGGCAGACGCCCAGTTTTTCTTTCACTTCAGCGCGGTCTATTATCGCCCGCAGTTCCTCAAAGCGCGAGCCCACCTCGCTGCCTTTGCCGGCCATCGTTTCCAGCATAACGAAGGTGGACTGCTCAGGTTTCAGGATCTTGTTCAGGAATTCCGCTATCAATTCGATGCCTTTCTCTATCCCCTGCCCTACGTGGCTGCCGGGATGGAAAACGTATAGGCTTCCGGGAACGCCCTCCAGTCTTTCCATATCGTCCGCCATGACGCGGAAAGCAAAATCCCTGACAGCAGGATCTGCTGAGCAGGGATTCAAAGTATAGGGAGCGTGGGCCAGAATATCAGTTATTCCGGCCCCCTCCCTTTCGCTGACAAACTTCCTCTCGTCTTCAAGATCCCTCGCTTTGGCGCTGCCGCCCCGGGGATTCCTGGTGAAGAACTGGAAGGTCGAGGCCTTGATGGAGACGGCGTCCCCAAGCATGGCCATGTACCCTCCCGCGGAGGAAAGATGACAGCCTATTTTCAGCATTACATGACAGGGTCGAGTTTGACGATAGTGTCAACGCTCTGGCCGTTTCTTAAAACGGTGACGGTCACGGTCTTGCCGCTGTACTTGGTGATGGCGTCGCGGAAGATCTGCAAACTCGCCATCTGCTGGCCGTTGACGTAGGTGATGATGTCGCCCACTCTCACGTCGCCCTTGAAGCCCGCGCCGTTGGGAAGAATGGCCGTGACAAGGATGCCGTTCACGCCGTACTTGGTCGCTTCCTCATCCGTTAAGCTGCGGCATTCGCCGCCCAGTCTGGGAGTGTATTCGCTCTTCTGCCAGAAGATCGCGCGGTATTCGTAAAGATCGACCTTGTGCGATTCTTTCTCGTGCAGGGTGCTGACTTTCTTGACGGTATAGGTGACGATGTCGGCTTTGACTTCCACAGCCTTTTCATAAAGCTCGCTGAGGTTATCTTTCATGAAGCTCTTGTCATATGTGAAAGCCGCGTGTCCGATCGGGTCGTAGCCTTTGCCGGTGTAGATGCGGTACAAAAGCTCGTCGCTCGCTTCTTCGCAGTCGATAAGTTCCGGATGGTCCGCGGTCTTGCCGACATGCGTAGGACTGTTCTGGGAGCGGTAATAATAGTCGTTGTAGGGGCTGTAGGAGCAGGCGGAAACCAAGACCGCCGTGCAGAGCAGAAGTAAGATGTTTTTCACGAATTTGTTCTTAATTGTTGATTAATTGATTCAAAGTTTCTTGAAGGCTTTTCTGACGTTCTTTATGCTCTTCTTAGCGCACTCTAAAGTCGTCTTTCCCTCGCTGGGTTCGTCCTGTTCGACTATCACCCACTTGGTGCCGCTCTCTTTGGCGGCTTTCAGCATATCGACGAGGTCAAGCTTGCCGTCGCCCAGGGGACGATACTCGAAAGTCTCGCTCTTATCCCCGCCTTTGTCTTCCTTGCCGATCAGAGCGTACATATTGCCGCCCGGCGTTCCGACATAATCCTTGAAGTGCACGATTTTGCAGATGCCCTTGTGCTCTCTTAAGAACGCGCTGGGATCGGTCCCGGCCACGTGGCACCAGCAGGTGTCCAGTTCAGGCTGCAGAACGTCCTTGCCGGCATCGTCCAGAAGAACGTCGAAGAGGTCCTTACCGTTGATCTTTTCAAATTCAAAATCGTGGCTGTGGTAGAGCAGCTGGATCCCCTCTTTCTTACAGGCAAGGGAGATCTTCCTCAGGTCGTCAAGGTAGAAGTTGTAACCGGGAGCCAAAGGCAGCTCCATCTTGCGGTCAGCCCAGGGGAGAGCGATGTATTTGCAGCCAAGGGAGGCGTAGAGCTTCGCCTGGCCTTCAGGGTCCTTCAGCAATTCATCCTTGCCAACATGGGCGGAGATGATCTTAAGACCGTTCTTGTCGCAGAGCTTTTTGAAATCTTCCGGGCTGTACTGATAGAAGCCCGCCAGTTCCACGCCGTCGTAGCCCATTTCGCCAAGCGCTTTCAGAACGCCTTCCAGGTCTTTTTCGCAGTCTCCTCTCAGAGAGTAGAGCTGGATGCCGACCTTAAAGGGAGCCGGAGAAGCGGCAGCCTTATCCTCGCTCTTGGGAGCGCTCTTGCAGGCGGTCAAAACAACTATCGCCAGCACAAAAAGAAGTAGTTTTTTCATATTAAGTTATTTATTTAATTGGTTATCCTAATATAATACCAAAAATGTTACCTCCCAAGGCGCGGCGCATACCCCCAAGCGAACTCACGGAGGACGCAAATCAAGGCCAAGCGCGCGTAGTCCGTGAGCAGGGGGTGTGCGCCGAGCCTTGCGACACTATTGGTAAAAAAAAAGCCTCCCGAATCGGGAGGCCCACTTTCATCAATATCAGAAGTTGACCTGAAGTCCGCCGCTGATAACAACAGTTTCGTTATTCATAATATGTGTCCCCTTTTCAATAACGCTCGCTCAATGATCCTTTGGTCACTTACTTTCCCCTATCGGGGCCTCCCGACCGCCGGAACGCTTCGGTCGCGTTAATGGCTGGGCTACGAGACTTTTTAGTCTCTCTTTATATCTTGCAGTTCACCCTTGATGGCATCCCACGGCCAGATTCTAGCTGACACATCACCTCCTTTTTTGCCTAAATAGAGATGCCTGAGTGCAATTGCCTATTTGATTGTCTTTTTATTCTATCCTATTGATTTCCTGATGTCAACCCTTGAAGCCGGCGAGAGGTTCGCCTAGCTTGATCTTAAGACCGTCCCTGACTTTCCCGTCGAACTGGAAGCGGTCTTTTTCAAAAGCTATGACAACGGTGGAGCCGAACTCGAAGGCCGCGATCTCGCAGCCTCTTTTCGCTTCATAAGGCTCGCCTTCAGTAAACTTCGTAGCAATGTTGCCGACGTTAAGGGCGCCGACCGCGGCCATAAGGAAGCGGCCTCTTCCGGTGTCGAACTCCATCACTTCTCTTTGGTTGGTCACGAAGACGTCGGGATGTTTCTTAACATAGCTTGGGAAGACGGGCTTCTTAGCGCCGGGCTCAAGTTTGGAATAGATGAGTTTGGCGTCCGTCGGCGCGTAGATGCGGTGGAAGTCGGCGGGCGAAAGGTACAAAACGGCGTAGAGACCGCCCTCGTAGATCGAGCAATCCTTTTTTGCAAGATCCGTTAACCGGCAGGACTCCCCTTTCACGACCATGAATTCATCCGCGCTTACGGTCCCTATCTGGGAAACGAGCGATTCCGTCGGCGTCAGAAGCTTGTTGACGTCGGGATCGAGAGGACGCACTTCCGGCTTCGGCTCTCTCAGGAAAAAATCCAGAAGCGTCGGGAAGCCGCCTTCCGGAACGATTGCCTGGGATTCGTCGATAGCGTAGGCGCTGCGAAAACGGCTGATGAGAAAACGCCACCGCCTGGTCGCAAACCAGCGGAAGATCTTTCCGCAGAGTTTGGCAGGGATTAAGGAAGCGAGAAACACTTTCACAGTCAGCTCCTCATGTCGAACTCTTCCTGCGAATAATAGACTTTGACAAGCGTCAGACCTTGCGGCGGAGCGACGGAACTCTTGCGGCAATCCGCGGTTCCCGAGCAGAGAGCATCGACTTCCTCGACTTTAACCCTGCCTTCGCCGACCGCCAGAAGGAGGCCGACCATGGAGCGGACCTGCTTGTACATGAAGCCCTTGCCGAAAATGTCAATCGTTATTTCGTTTTCGGCCTGAGAGACATCGACGGCGGTGACAAGGCGCAGCGTCGCTTCGTTCGGTTTGCCGGACTTCACCTGCAGTCCTTTGAACTCTCTCTCCCCTACCATAAGAGCAGCCGCCTGACGCATCGCCTCGACGTCGAAGTCGCGCCTGATCCAGTAGTGGTATTTCCGCGTCATGACGTCGTCGCTTTCCGCGGTGTAAATTTTGTATTGGTAGTGCTTGCCGAAAGCGTTGAAGGTCGGATGGAAGGATTCGTCAACGCTTTCCACTTTCGTGACCGAGATGTCATCCGGGACGAAAGTGTTCACGCCTTTAAGAAGTTTCTCGGCGGGGATGTCCTTCGTCGTCTTGAAGCAGACGGTCTGGCCGAGCGCGTGGACGCCGGAGTCGGTCCGGCTTGAGGCTGTCAGAACTACTTCCTCGAGAAGCAGCCTCCGCAAAGCTTCCGTCAATTCTCCCTGGACGGTCCTGGCGCCCAATTGGAACTGCCAGCCGCAGAATTTCGTGCCGTCGTAAGAGACCGTCAGCTTCCAATAGTGCGCAGTTCCGCTCTCAATGAGGGGAACGGAAGCATCCGGTTCGTTTTTCTTTTGCTGTTTTGGAGCAAGAGGCTCGTAAAATTTCAGCGTTATAAAGGACAGGAAGGGGCAGGCGTACAGAATGAAAACTATAAGGAAAAAGACAAAGCCCAACCCCAGCAAAACAAGGGAGAAGATGCCTATCATCCCAGCACGGTACCACTCGGCGCGGGAGTTGATGAGGTAAATGAAGGGGAAAAGCAAGACGAGCGGAAGGGCGACGCAAATAATGCCCAGAAGATACAGAAGGTAGCACTTCAGGGTGAAGAGAAGGTGCGCGAAAGGCCTCTTGAAGTAGTGGGCAAGGTAGGAAGGCAAAAGCTTCAGGTCGTCAACAAAACCTTTCTCCTCGCTCTCCCAGGAATAGGCAAGGTAAAAAGCCAAGGGATGCATCAGGAAAAAGAAGACGAGAAAGGCAAAAGCAAAGTAGAGCAGCAACCAGGTAAGCATAGTTCCGCCGGCGATGACCGCGATGCCGCCCGAAATGAAGTGCACGATCACTAGGACCGGCAGGATCAGGAAGACCCAGACCAGAAAGAACAGCGCGTGTTTTATGAGCGTGGAGAAAAAGAGGTTGGGGAAATGCTCCTCGACTTTTTTCTCCCTCAGCATAGCGCTGAGGAAAGCAGTGTGCATCGGCCACCTGAGAAAAGGCAGCGACCCGCTGAGCGCAGTGGAAATAAGCGTTGTCAGAGGCAATCCCAGCGTATGCCTGAGAAACACTTTTTTGAATTCTGAAAAGATCTTTGTCATTTCTGGAGGTCTTTAAGGTAATCGATGCTGGCTTTGGCGCACTCAAGCGCGGTCATGCCGTCCGTAGGTTCGTCCTGCTCGACTACGATCCATTCAGCGCCGCATTCGCTGGAAGCGACTAAGAGTTCAGCGACGTCCTGGCAGCCCTGGCCTAATGGAGCGAAAGCGAAAGTGCCGTCCTCTTTGCTGCCGGTGTAGTCCTTGAAGTGCACGACGGGGATCTTGCCTTTGTGGTCGCGCAAAAATTGGCAGGGCTCGAAGCCGCCGACTTTGCACCAGCAAACGTCCAGTTCGAGTTTTATTGCTTCGCCGAGGTCGAAGAGAAGGTTGTCGAGCAGCGTCTGGCCTTCGTGGAGCGTAAGCTCGTGATCGTGGTTGTGATAAAGAAGTTCGATGCCGCGGACTTTAAGGGAACGCGAGATCTTTTTGGTGGTTTCTATGAATTCGGCGTACCGCGCACCGCCCGCCAGTTCGTCCGTTCCGGACCAGGGGTAGGCTACGAAATCACAGCCCAGGGCTTCGTAAAGCTCCGCACTCCTCAGGGGATCTTTCATCAGTTCTGAGCGGTCAACATGCGCTGAGAAAATCTTAAGACCAAGGTCCTTGGTTATGGCGTTGAGTTCGGAAATATTGAGGCCCTGGAAACCGGCCAATTCCACGCCGTCGTAGCCCAATTCTTTGATTATTTTCAGCGTGGCTGGGAAATCAGATTTGCAATCATTTCTTACGGAATACAACTGGAGCGCGACCGGGATATTTTTCATAAGTTCTCTCTCTCGAATTGTTGCATGAAGTTTATCAAAGCTATGACGCCTTCCTTTGGCATGGCGTTGTAAATGCTGGCTCGTATTCCCCCGATGGACCAGTGGCCTTTCAGGTTCATTAGTCCCGCCTTCTCGGCCTCCTCAAGGAAAAGCGGCTCGAGTTCCCTCCTCCTCAATCTGAAGGGGACGTTCATTATGGAGCGGTCCCTCGGGGAAACTTTGTTGAGGTAGAGGGCGGAATTGCCGATGCATTCGTAAAGCAGCTTCGCCTTCTCCCTGTTGATTTTCTCCATGGCTTCGAGGCCGCCCAGCTCTTCCAGCCAGGCAAAAACGAGGTTCGCCACATAGATGGAGAAAGTCGGCGGAGTGTTGTATAAGGAATCGTGCTCGGCGTAGGTCTTGTAGCGCAGCATCAGGGGAAGCTCTTCATCCTTGGCAGAGTCAAGGAAAGAATTCTTCACTATGACGACGCAGAGGCCGGCCGGTCCGATGTTCTTCTGGGCGCCGGCGTAGATGAGGCTGTATTTTTCTACGGGACAAGGGCAGGATAGGATACAGGACGACATGTCGGAGACCAGGGGCAGATCCGTTTCGGGCGGCGTAAAGAATTTCGTGCCGTACAAAGTGTTGTTGTCGCAGATGTGGAGGAACTTCGCGTCTTTGGGAATATCTGACTTCTCTATCTTCGGGATGTATTCGAAGTTCCGGTCGGCGCTGCCGGAAAAGGCTTCTCCCCTGCCCTGAAGTTTCGCGGCTTCATAGGCCTTCTGGGCCCAGCGCCCGGTGATAACGTAGGCGCCCTTGCCGAAATTCATCGGCACCATCGGGAACTGCAGACTGGCGCCGCCCTGCAGGAAGAGGATCGAATAGTCATCCGGCACGGCCAACAGGGCTCTGAGACGGGCTTTGGCTTCGGAGAGTATCTCTTTGAAAGCCGCCGAGCGGTGGCTGATCTCAAGAATGGACATCCCGCAGCCGTCAAGGTCCCTGAGCTCAACTTGGACCTTTTCCATGACTTCTCTCGGAAGCTGGGCCGGGCCGGCGCAGAAATTATATATCTCCCCTTTTACTTTCATACCTTTATGGTATAATAAATTTAGAGACAAATCAAGAAAGAAATAATGAGTAACAAGAAGGAAAAAATTGCGTAAGCTGCCCAAGATCCAACCAGGGACGGCATGGGAAATCAAAGACACCGATTCAATAATAACTAAACATCTCTCAGAAGTATATCCTGTCGCGTTTGCTAAAGTTATGTGCAACCGCGGCTTGTACGAAGTGTCCGCCGTGGAGGATTTCCTCCATTGCGCTCTAAGTGACTTGCCGCAGCACAAAGTTGAAGAGCAATCTCTTTGCAACGCGGCGGAGCGTGTGCTCGGCGCCATAGAGAACGGCGAAAAGATCGTTGTTTACGGCGACTACGATGTGGACGGCGTCACCTCCACTGCCTTGGTAACAGAAGTTATCCGCAATCTTGGCGGAGACGTGGATTATTTTATCCCCAACCGCCTGACGGACGGCTACGGACTCTCCGCAAAACGCATCGGCGAAATGGCCGACAGAGGCGTTCGGTTAGTCATAACCGTGGACTGCGGCATCAACGCTATGGAGGAGGTCGAGCTTCTGAAATCTCGCGGCGTGGACGTCATCATAACCGACCACCACGAGCCGAAGTTCGATCCCCAGGCTGATCTCTTCACAGCCAGCGGACTGAAGTCGTTCGTTCTGCCGAACGCCTTCTCCATCATCAATCCCAAGATCGAAAACTGCTCCGGCGCATCAAGCGAAGCGGGATACTTCGACCTTGCCGGCGTCGGCGTCGCTTTCATGCTCTGCTGGTGCGTCGTCAGGAAAGCCGGGCAGAAGAAGCTTAAGAAAGCCGCCAACATCAAGCTCCAGGAGTACCTCGACCTTGTGGCGCTGGGAACGATAGCGGACGTTGTGCCCCTCTACGGGCAGAACAGGATCTTTGTCAAATACGGTCTGACGGCCCTGAAAGGCACGGCCAGGCCGGGCTTGAGAAAGCTTATCGAAAAGACGCGCGCTTATGACTGCGACGTCAAGGACGTGACCTTCTCCCTGGCGCCGAGGCTGAACGCTCCCGGACGCGTGACGGACGCTTCCACCGCCGTCGAACTGATGCTGACCAAGGACGCCGTCATGGGCGAAGTTCTGGTCAATGAGCTGGAGGACGCCAACAAGGAGCGCCAGCGCATCGAAAAAGAAACTTTCCGCAAGGCCCAGGCCGCTTTCGAAAAAACGCTGCCGCCTGAATTCGCGGGGCTTCCGAAGATACCGGGAGGCTTGCCTTCCATCATGCCGGACGGCCCGAACGTCATCGTGGTGGCCGGCGAGAACTGGAACCCCGGCGTCATCGGCATCGTGGCTTCACGCATGGTCGAGCGCTACGGGCTTCCCGCCGTCATCATCGCCATGCAGGGAGATTCGGGCAAAGGAAGCTGCCGCAGCTGCGGAAACTTCCATATGTTCGACGCGCTGAGGCGCTGCGGCGACCTTCTGGAGAACTACGGCGGGCACAGGATCGCTGCGGGACTCTCGGTAAGACGGGACCAGATCGACGCCCTGAGGACGGAGCTCGACCGCCTTGCCAAGGAAGCGAGGGATTGTGAAACGCAAAGTACCAGTCTGGAAGTGGACGCGCTCGTGACGCTGGAAGAGCTTGACGAGGAACTGATCGGCCTGGTCGGTCTGTGCGAACCGTACGGCGCCGGCAATCCCGAGCCGATGTTCGCGGTCAAAGGCGTCTATCTCGCCGACGAGCCGCAGGTGATCAAGGGCAAGCATCTGAAATTCATGGTGGTCCAGAACGGCGTTTACCGCGAAGTCTTCGCCTACAACTGGAAGGAAAGGCTCTATGAGCTGGAGTCCCTGCCCCAGTTCGACATGGTCGTCTATCCGTACCTGAACGATTATAGAAACTCGAACTCCATAGAACTGCAGCTGGTCGATATCAGGCCCTGCGAGGAGATGAACAAAAAATGACGAGCAAACTGAAACTCTTCCTTATGACGGGCCTTCTTCTGGCGGCTCTGACCGGATGCGTCTATACGCACCCCACGACCGGCCACACCTATTTCTTCAGCCACGAATACAACAATTTCGCGGTGGAGGAAAGTCTCACGATCAGCCCGAGCAATTACGTCGGTTTCTGCTTCCTGCCGCTGAAAGAAAAGGATGAGCAGGGCATCGCCGAACTTATCCAGGGGCTTACCACGAAATATCTGACCGACCACGGCTACGTTTTGGTCACGCAGGAAGAGTTGAGGGAAGACACCTCGCTCATCGACTACACTTTCCTGGTAGGACTCGACTACACGGAATCTATGCTCTACGAAAGGATAGACATTTCGATCTTCCTCTACAACGCCGACAAAAGAGACAACTACAAGAACCATCTCTTCTGGAGCTTCATGTGCCAGAGAGACGTTTACCCCATCACGCGCTCCAATCTTGAGCCGATCTATCAGGACCTCTTCACCCAGGAGCCTGTTGACTGGGGCGAATACGCCACCATCTTCCCGAAACGCTCGGTGCCCAATTCGGTTTACAACGCCTTCATGGAAAGGTTGTCGAGCGCCAGGGACAGAAGGCTGAAATTAAATTCCAGCAACGAGTTCATCATTAAATAATTTGCAAAATCAGGAAAAGAAATGTGGGACTACAGTGAAAAAGTGATGGATTATTTCCGCAATCCCCGCAACATGGGAGAGCTCGAGGATGCCAACGGCATCGGCAAAGTCGGCAGTATGGCCTGCGGAGACGTCATGTATCTCTATCTGAAAATAGACCCGAAAACTGAAGTCATAGAGAAAGCGACCTTCAAAACTTTCGGCTGCGCCTCCGCCATCGCGAGCGCCAGCATCCTGACCGAAATGGTCATCGGCAAGACTATCAACGAAGCCCTGAAGATCACCAACAAGGATATCGTCGAGGCTTTGGGCGGCCTGCCTCAAGCCAAGTTCCACTGCTCCGTCATGGGCAGCGAAGCCTTGGAAGCGGCCGTGAACGATTACCGCGGGATCAAGCCCGAGGAGAAGGAAGAATTAGAAGGCAAGCTCGTCTGCAAATGCTTCGCCGTAACCGATAAGCTGATCGAGAAAGTCGTAAGGGAAAACCATCTCACGACAGTGGAAGAGGTGACCGCCTACACCAAGGCCGGCGGCGCCTGCGGATGCTGCAAAGAAGAGATAAAAGAAATAATCGACCGCGTGAACAGCCACCCCTGCTGCCAACAATAATGTTCGTTTACCTTGACAACAACGCCACCACAGGCGTGGCGAAAGAAGTGCTGGAGACCATGCTCCCGTATTTGCAGGAGGAGTACGGCAACC
>JAFSWV010000038.1 GCA_017444325.1 bacterium
ACGGCACTGCCTACGCCGACAGCGGCATCTCTAACATTTACGCCTCGGTCAGGGGACAAAACGGCGAGGACGCCAGGGTCGATCTGGACGCGAAAGGCAACTGGGCGGGGACGCTGCCCCTCTTCAAAGGCAACAACAACATCAAGATCTACGCCGTGAGCGGAAGCCATCTGACCAACAGCGTTGGTTTGACTTATTTCAGGGGCAGCACGGACTTCAGGATCAAGAAGGTCGTAATAAACAAGAAGCGCACTTCGCTTTCACTCTACGTCAGCAACATAACCCAGACGAACCTGGTCTGGGAGGCGCCTCACGGCCAGGGCAAGATAACTTTCGGCGACGTGGAGATCCCCCTTACCCAGGGCGGCTGGACCAGGCAGAACACCTTCGTTTCCAATTATAAGGAAAGGACCACCGATTACAAATTGACCGGCAAGATCCACGGCAAGCCCAACAAGGACTTCATCAAGTGCGACCTTAAGCTCATGACCACCAACAGCGCTTTCTACAGCCAGCTCCAGAAGGTGCCTTTCAACGCTAGCGTACCTCTGGAGGTCAAGCTTGACCAAT
Organism: bacterium; assembly: GCA_017444325.1. GTDB lineage: Bacteria > Auribacterota > UBA3054 > UBA3054 > UBA3054 > UBA3054. The sequence goes on from JAFSWV010000038.1 coordinate 571, forward strand.
CGCTGGGAAGCACCAACATTTTCCTGGACAGCGCCGGAAAATATAAGAACACAGCGCCCTGGTTCTAAGTTCTGAGGCTATAAATCGCCCCTTGAAAAGACCGCTTCTTTGGAGGCGGTCTTTTTTTAACTTGCGTTTTTTCCGTTGGATGAATTGAAAGTATAGTTTGGGACTAGCATTTATCAAGTTATTGATAATATTATAGTTATGCTGTGTGATTGTTCTCTGTTCCGCATTAATACAGGCATTTAGCCGTGTGGTTGATTTTTGAAAACCACTTGTGATATTATCCCGCCAAATAATTATATTTAGCGGAAGAGATTTCTTCCAGCAAGAGAAAAACACGATATGAAAAAACTGATCTTCATTTTAAGCTGCGTCCTGCTCCTGACCGGGAATTTGCGCGCGGAAACCGAATACGGCGTAAGCGCGGTTTGCGAAGCCTGGTCGAGCGCAGCGACGCTTGACACGGAAAATGTTCCCAACACCTCCTCGAATCCTATCGAGCTCCATTTTTGGGACGAGCTGCAGTACAGCACCCGCTGGGTTGACTTCGGCTATAACAAGGGAGTGGTAGTGAAAGCGAACGCCGAGGGCGTTGCGGAGCAGGATGTTTTTTCTACCGACGTTGACGGCCTCGAAGGCAGATTCAGCTGGAACTACTCTAGTACCGACGCTTCGATCCTGCCTAGGGGAAGCGCGAACGTTTATGCAGTCACGCACGTGATCACCGAGACCACCAACGACGTTTCCTACGCGGTCGATTCCGAGACTGTCTATGTCACTTTGTCCGACGATACTTTTGTGGCGGCGAACTGGTCTGGCGATTTCAAGCTCGACAACGTGAGCGTTTCGGCCGATACGATGACACTCGATACTCCCGCCAGCATCACTTACAGCACCGACTGGATCGAAGGTTACGACAGGTCCGTGAAGATCCAGCTCGTTGAAAAGGAATCTTCCGCTCCCTCCATTTTCTCGGTTCCTTCCGAACCTTACACCGTCTTCACCAGCGAAGTCGAGGAAAAAGGCGACTACAGCTGGGATTATTCCGGCGTTGATCCGACGGTCCTGCCCAGGAACACTTCCTACCTTCTCACTTATACCGTATATAGCGAAGACGGCACGGTCTTCGGAACGGAGACCGCCACCGCGGCCATAAACCTTCTCCCTGAACCGGGCTTCGCACTTATCTTTGCCCTTGCCCTCATAGTTTTGAAAAGAGTCCGCTGATTATGAAAACGATTTTGAATGTTTTGTTACTGACCGTGTTCTGCCTTTCCGCGGCGGTCTTCGGGGAAACTCCGGTTGTTAACGTCAGCGTCAGCTGCCATCAGCGCTGGCCCTGGAACGGCAAAGTTGACATCGACTACAAAGTGGAAACGACCAACGAGGCCACTTCGCCGGTCTTCGCCGTCGCTTTCTTCGGCAAAATAGACAACGGCGAGCCTTTCGCTCTCCAGAGCCTCAAAGGCGAGGGCTCCAGGGGCTACGTTTTCGGTTCGGGTGTCAAGCGCGTGACCTGGAACGCCAGCGCCGACAAGCCCTTCACCACGACCCAGAAGCTCAGCGTCGGCGTCACCGCCCAGGACATCACTGCGAACGCCAAATATATCTGCCTTACCCTGAGCGACGGCAGCCTTAACATAAGCGCCAACGGTCCGGACCTTGAGAACGAGGCCTCCAAGACGACCCAGATGTGGTTCAGAAGAGTGGAGCCGGGAACGTTTGTGACGGGTTCTCCCGAAAACGAGGTCGGCCATAAGAAGAACGCCGCCGCCGAGGTGCAGCGCACCCTTACGGTGACGAAAGCTTTCTATCTCGGCGTCCTTGAAGTCACCCAGGCTCAGTACCAGAACATCACGGGTAAGAACCCTTCCACTTCCAGCCCCGGCGAACTGCTCTGCCCGGTCAACAACGTTTCCTACTACGACCTGAGAGGAAGCGAGCTTGGAAGCACCTGGCCCCAGAACCAGGACTACCGCATCGACACGAACAGCGTTTTCCATATCATTCGCAGCTTTGTTGACAACGGCATGATCTTCGATCTGCCGACCGACGCCCAGTGGGAGTTGGCCTGCCGCGCCGGAACGACGACCGCCTGGAACAACGGCGTTGCCTGGCTTGTTCCGGAAGATCCTGATAACGAAGGCGATGAAGCTGATGTCGTCGAGACGAAGGAAGAGGAAGCGGCGGTACAGAGACATAACGACAATCTTGATCTGCTCGGCTGGTACAGCGACAACACCGATTACACTCGCTGCCAAAACGTCGGCCAGAAGCTTCCCAACGCCCTTGGCCTTTACGATATGCACGGCAACGTTTGGGAGTGGTGCATTACGAGAGTTTACCGCGGCGGAGCTTACACGAGCATCGACTCCCCGGGGCCCGCGACCGGAAACACCCGCTCTTTGCGCGGCGGCGCCTGGGATGAATGGGCGGTCAGAGCCCGTTCCGCCAGACGTTTCGCCTGCGACCCGAGCAGGGGAACGACCGGCAACATGCCGACTTCCTCCGTCGGCTTCAGGATCGCGATCATCATCCAGTAATTTTAGTTTGAAACAACATCAGGAAACTGTATGAAAATAAACAGCAAGACAACGATCAT
>JAFSWV010000039.1 GCA_017444325.1 bacterium
AAAGAAACTTCTTTCTTACAAGATCCAGAATCAGAAGGAAGTGGGCAAAGTCGGCGCCCGCGTAAGAGCCATAGGAGATTTCTGATGCTTTACATCGTCGCTACTCCCTTAGGCAATCTCGAAGACCTCACCCCAAGGGCCTTGAGGATCTTCCAGGAAGTTGACGCTATCGCGGCTGAGGACACCCGCCACACCATTCAGCTTCTCAGCCACTTCAACATTCAAAAACCGCTCTTCGCCTTCCATCAGCATAACGAGCGGGAAGCGACGGAACAGCTCATCGAAAAACTCACCAAGGGACAAAACATCGCCCTTGTCTCCGACGCCGGCTACCCCTGCGTTTCCGACGCCGGAAGCTACCTCACACAAACTCTCCGCGACAGAAACATTCCCTACACCTGTCTCCCCGGCGCCTGCGCCGTCGAGACCGCCCTCGTCCTCTCCGGACTGCCCACCGAAACTTACACTTTCCTCGGCTTTCTCCCCAGGGAAGGCAAGGATCGCGAAGCGGTTTTCAGCAATATCCAGAACAAAACTGAGACTGTGATCCTCTTCGAAAGCCCCTTAAGGATCATCAAACTGATAAAAGATCTCAAACCTTACATAAAGGAAAGAAGAATCTCTCTCCTGAGGGAAATGACCAAGATCCATGAGGAATGTGTCAGAGGCGCTGCAGAGGAAGTCCTGACAGAACTTGAATCCCGACCCGAAATAAAGGGTGAGTGCGTCCTTGTCGTAGAAGGCAAAAAAGAAGAACAAAAAGGACAAGATACAAACATCGATGACGCTGTAAGAAAAGTTCTCCTCCTGAAAAAGAAAGCCGACCTCTCCCTTTCCCAGTCCGCCCAAGCCGTCTCGCTTATCACCGGCCACAATAGAAAAGAACTTTACAGACTCGCTCTGGAACAGGAAGAATGACCGAACTGCAATTTAGTGAGACCGGCACCGTCGTAAAAATAACCCCTGACGGCAAAGCCACAGTCCTTCTTTCCCGCACCAAGGCCTGCGAATTCTGCGGCCAGTGCTCCGTCAGCAAGGAAGACGGCATGATGGAGCTCCAGGCCGACATTCCCCCCGAGGAAGACATCAAGCCTAACGACAAAGTCAAGATCGTTAAAAAGCCCAAAGCCCAGACAAGAGCCATTCTGCTTCTTCTCATAACTCCGCTTATCGGCCTGCTTCTGGGCGTAGGCATAGGATATCTCCTTTTTGCCCCCAAAGAGCCCTTAATGGCTCTCACAGCGCTTCTGGGCTTGATCCTGGCCTTCATCACCTCCACAATATTTATTAGAATGAAAAAATGGCATCAAGGCGCCGGCCTTACGATCACTAAGCTCACGCTCCTCATCCTTTCCTCAGCTCTCTTTCTTTCCTCCTGCAAGGTCGAAAGGGTAAGGATCTCTGGTTCCAAGCCGCAACCCTTCTCCGTCGGGCTCTCAACGACCGACGACGATTTTTACCCCTCTGACGCTAAGTTTTTGGAAAGCGCGGAAACTGCGCGCCTGTACATGTCGGTTCCTGACAGCGTTTTCAAAAGAATGGAAGGCAAATCTTTCCCCAAGGACTGTCGGGTAAAAAGAGAGGATCTCAGATACATCAGAGTCAAGCATTACGGCTTCGACGGACAAGTGCATGCGGGCGAATTGGTGGCCGACAAGACCGTTGCTCCCTGGCTGGTCTCAATTTTCAATCAGCTTTTCGAACAAAAATATCAGATCGAAAGGATAAAACTCATCGACGATTTCGACGCTGATGATAACTTCTCAATGAAGAACAACAACTCGAGCGCTTTCTGCTACAGAACCATCGCCGGCAAAGACAAGCTTTCCAAACACGCATTGGGCCTCGCCATCGACATAAACCCTCTCTATAACCCCTGCGTCACCTACAACAAAGACGGCTCCATAAAAAAGGTGGAGCCTGAAGAGGGAAGGCCTTACATCGAAAGAGACGCTTCCGACCCTCGCCGCATAACCAAAGACAGCGCTATTTATAAGCTCTTCACAGAAAACGGCTTCATCTGGGGCGGCGACTGGAACAACCCCAAAGACTACCAGCACTTCGAGTACAAGCAGGAATAGTGTGCCATTTTTCGTTTCCTTATGATAAAATAAAATATTAAACAAAAAAATAAGGAAATGAAATGAAAGAAGTTAAAAGAGTGGCCGTTATTCCCGGCGACGGCACCGGGCCGGAAGTAATCGGCGAAGGGCTTAAGGTCATAAGAGCTGTCAGCGGCAGCTTGGGCTGCGACATTGAGTTCAAGCATTTTGATTTCGGCGGCGAAAGGTATATGCGCACCGGCGAGACTCTGCCGGAGGGCGCTATCGATGAACTTCGGACTTTTGACGCTATTTATCTTGGTGCGATCGGGCATCCGGATATCAAGCCCGGCATTCTTGAGAAAGGCATTCTTTTGAAGCTCAGGTTCGAGCTGGACCAGTATATCAACCTCAGGCCGGTTAGATTGTTCCCGGGCGTTGAGACGCCGCTGAAGGGGAAAGGCCCGGACGATATCGACTACACGGTAGTGCGTGAGAATTCCGGCGACGTTTACACCGGCATGGGCGGCGCCATGATGGTCGGCACTCCGGATGAAGTCGCCATGCAAGTCATGGCCTATTCCCGTAAGCAGGTCGATCGCTGCTTGCGCTACGCTTTTGAGTATGCTAGGAAATACGGCAAGGCGGCCAGGGGCAAAGCTGAAGTTAGCAAGCTGGCGCTGGTCGGCAAGTCGAATGTTCTTACGTATGTTTTCGACATGTGGAACAGAGCGTTTGCCGAGATCGGATCCGAGTATCCCGACATCAAGCGCGAATATTACCACGTGGACGCCACGACGCTCTATCAGGTGGCGAGCCCCGAGATGTTCGACGTGGTGGTCACCACTAACTTGTTCGGCGACATCATAACCGACCTGGCGGCCATCACCCAGGGCGGTCTGGGCGTGGCGGCGGGCGGCAATCTGAATCCGGAAGGCGTTTCCATGTTCGAGCCCATCGGCGGCACGGCCCCTATGTGGACAGGCCAAAACAAGATCAACCCTCTGGCGGCCATCTGGTCCGGCGCGATGCTTCTGCAGAGCCTGGGCGAAGAGAAAGCAGGCGACGCCATCGTGGAAGCGATCGGCGACACCACGCCTAAGATGAAGAGCATGGCGGCCGGACAGATGGGATTCTCCACTACGGAAGTGGGGGACATGGTCGCGGAAGCCGCGTTGAAGAGATTAAATTGAGTTAAGGAGAAATAGATTTATGAAAAGAGTTGCTATAGCCGGCGCCACCGGCGCCGTTGGAACGGAAATGCTGAAGACCCTGGAGAAGAGAAATTTTCCCGTGTCCAGCTTGAAACTTCTGGCTTCCGAGAGATCCGTGGGAAGAAAACTTGTCTTCAAGGGAAAAGAGATCGCGGTGGAATTGCTGCGTCCGGAAGCTTTCGACGATGTCGATATAGTTTTGTCTTCCACTTCGGGAACGTTGTCGAAGCAGTTCTCTCCGGCGGCGGTCGAGAGAGGCGCCGTGGTGGTTGACAACACTTCCGCTTTCAGAATGGATCCTAACGTTCCTCTGGTCGTTCCGGAAGTGAACCCCGAGGACATCAAGTGGCACAAGGGCATCATTGCGAACCCGAACTGCTCTACGATCATTGCGAACGTCCCTCTGTTCCCAATCTACAAGAAATTCGGTCTGAAGAGATTCGTCAGTTGCACGTATCAGGCGGTCTCCGGCGCCGGCGCCTGGGGCATAGAGGAATTGAGAGAGCAGACGAAAGCTTATCTTAACGGCGAACCGATCGTCAAGAACAAATTCCCGCATC
>JAFSWV010000040.1 GCA_017444325.1 bacterium
AGTTGCCCGTGTCCGTTTGTCCAACGGAACGGAAGTAACCGCCTATATCCCCGGTGAAGGTCACAACTTGCAGGAACACTCCATTGTTCTGGTAAGAGGCGGCCGTGTCAGAGACCTTCCGGGCGTCAGATACCACCTTATTCGTGGCGTCCTGGATACCGCCGGTGTGACTAAACGCAAACAGAGTCGTTCCATGTACGGCGCCAAGCGCCCCAAATCTTGATCGACAACGCATTTGCTTAACAACTCTATTTTTGGACAAACATAATTTATGGCACGCAGACATAACGCAACGCGTCGGGTAATCACTCCCGATCCGAAATTTCAAGACAGAATCGTCGCGAAGTTCATCAACAACCTTATGATGGACGGCAAAAAGACTTTGGCCCAGCGCATCTTCTACGAAGCCCTGACCAAGGCCAGCCAGATCGTTTCCGTGGCTGAAGAGATCGAAGTCTTCAACAAGGCTCTGGAAAACGTCCGTCCCACCGTGGAAGTCCGCTCCCGCAGAGTCGGCGGCGCGACCTATCAGGTCCCGGTGGAAATCCCCCAGTATCGTCAGGACGCTCTGGCCATCCGCTGGATCATCGGCGGCGCCAGGGGCCGCAAAGGCACCGAAATGGCGCAAGCGCTGGCCTACGAACTGGCCGACGCCTATAAAGGCGAAGGCGGTGCAGTTCGTAAGCGCGACGAAGTGCACCGCATGGCAGAGGCCAACCGCGCGTTCGCTCACTACCGCTGGTAAGTGCACAGACGCTCATAAAAATGGCCTGCCGCGGTATCGCGGCGGGCCATTATATTTATAATAAAACGAAAGACACTACTATGGCAAGAGACATAGCTTTAGAAAAGGTTAGGAATATCGGCATCATGGCCCACATCGACGCCGGTAAGACCACCACTACGGAACGCATCCTGTATTTCTCCGGCGTTACCTATAAGCTCGGCGAAGTGCACGAAGGCACCGCTGTGATGGACTGGATGCTGCAGGAACAGGAGCGAGGCATTACCATTACCTCCGCTGCTACGACCTGCTATTGGAAAGAACATCGTATCAACATTATTGATACTCCGGGGCACGTGGACTTCACCATCGAGGTGGAGCGCTCTTTGCGCGTCCTGGATGGAGCGGTTGCTGTCTTTTGCTCCGTAGGCGGCGTGCAGCCGCAAAGCGAAACCGTTTGGCGCCAGGCTCAGAAATACAGCGTCCCCATCATCGCCTTCGTAAACAAAATGGACCGCGTGGGCGCCGACTTCTTCGGCACCATCGAGCAGATGAAGAATCAGCTGAACACCAACGCGGTGGCCATACAGTACCCAATCGGCAAAGAGGACAATTTCCACGGCGCCGTGGACCTCATCAAGATGAAAGCCTACATCTGGCACGATGAGCTCAAAGACAACATGTACACTGAGGAGGAGATCCCTCCCGAGCTTATCGACGCCTGCAAAGAAAAACGCCAGATCTTATTGGAAGCCGTGGCGGAATGCGACGACGCGCTTTTGGAAAAATATTTGAACGGCGAAGAACTCAATGAAGAAGAGATCATGGCGGCTCTGAGAAAAGGCGTCGTGGATAACAAGATCGTCCCCGTGATGTGCGGCTCTTCCTTCAAGAACAAAGGCATCCGTCTTCTCCTGGACGCCATAGTAGCCTATCTTCCTTCTCCTCTTGACGCCAAGCCGATTGTCGGCATCAACAAAAAAGGCGAGGAAGAAGAAAGGAAGCCCACTGACGGCGCGCCTTTCTCCGCTCTCGCTTTCAAGATCATGGCCGACCCCTATGTCGGCAAACTGACATTCTTCCGCGTTTACTCCGGCTCCCTCAAAAAAGGCCAGACGGTCTTCAACGCCAACACTAAGAAGAGAGAAAGGATCGGGCGTCTTTTGCAGATGCACGCCAACAACAGAAAAGAGCTTGACGAAGTCCACGCCGGCGAGATTGCCGCCGCGGTCGGTCTTAAGAACGTCAAGACCGGCGAGACCATCTGCGACGAGGGACACCCCATCATTATGGAATCCCTGAACATTCCGGATCCCGTCATCTCTCTGGCCATCGAGCCGAAGTCCAAGGCGGACCGCGACAAGCTTTCCGAATCTCTGAGCAGGCTTTCCGAGGAAGACCCGACCTTCACCGTGTCCACCAACCAGGACACCGGACAGACCATCATTTCCGGCATGGGCGAACTGCACCTTGACATCATCAAGGACCGCCTTATCAGGGAATTCAAAGTTGACGCTACGGTCGGCCGTCCGCAGGTCGCCTACAGGGAAGCCATCACGGCATCCACGGAGATCCATTCCCGCTTTGTGAGGCAATCTGGCGGCAAAGGCCAGTACGGCGACGTGCACATCAGATTCGAGCCCCTAGAGGCTGGCGCCGGCTTCCAGTTCGTTGATGAGATCAAAGGCGGCGTGATCCCCGGTGAATTCATTCCCGCGGTCGAAAAAGGTCTTAGGGAAGCGATGACCAGCGGCGTATTGCTCGGATATCCTTGCACGGACTTCAAAGCCACGCTCTTCGACGGCTCCTTCCACGAAGTTGACTCTTCGGAAATGGCCTTCAAAATGGCGGCCATTTTCGCCTTCAGGGACGGCATTCCCAAATGCAAGCCGGTCCTTATGGAGCCTGTGATGCACGTGGAAGTGACGACTCCCGACACCAACCTCGGCGACGTGATCGGCGACCTCAACAGCCGCCGCGCCAAAGTGAGGGAAATAGTGCCCAAACAGCACCTCCAGGTCGTGAAAGCCCAGGTGCCTCTGGCCGAGATGTTCGGGTACGCCACGGCTGTCCGCACGCTGACCAGCGGCCGCGCCAGCTATAGCATGGAACCCGACCACTTTGAGCAGGTTCCCAAGGCCATCCAGGAGAAGCTGCTGGCTGGTAAGTAGAGTGCGGTTTGCTTTTTCAGGGCTATTTGATTATAATATCTTCAAAGTAGTCTAGTTTGCTTTAAAAAACAATTTAAATAAAGGAGAAACCATGAGAAAAGTGAACACGAAAGGCTTCACCTTGATTGAATTGCTGGTCGTGATCTCCGTTATCGGCATTTTGGCCGGTCTTGGTGTCGGCGCCCAGGGTCCTATCAAAGAGAAGGTCGGTCAATTGCAACGTAAGGCTATGCTGCGCGACTTATACATCTTCTTGCAGACATATCAGCAGGACTTCGGTTCATTCCCGAGCGTCCAGCCTCCTGCGACCCGTTATGAGCAGGGCGGCGGCGTGCGCGACTTGTATCCTCTGGCTTACACCGGCCGTATGGATAAGCAGCAGCTTAACGAACTGTTTCACCCGCCTGGAGGTCAGTTTGACGATTTCTCAAATGATCCTCGCGCTGAAGAATTCGACAAGAACCACATCGGCTGGTCTTACAACTCCACCGCCCGTATCGACAGCGAAGATCCTCTGATTGCCGACCAGGGCGTCAGCAGCGGATCGTTGCGTCTCAACAGCTCGGACCGTGGCATTAAGCCGCTTTCCACGAAAAACGTCTTGGTGCTTTTAGCCAACGGCCGCGTTGAATCTATTTCGACGAACCAGAAAAACGGCAAGCTGCTAGGCGACAAAGTCAAAGACTGGGGCGTTTTGAAAGACTAAGTCTTTTTTCCCTTGAAGACCGGAAGAATTTTTCTTCCGGTCTTTTTTTTCTCCAAATTTATGCCGAACGCTAAGAAAAAATTTCCTTACGAACATGTCATCGCAATTTTGATTGGGATCGTGTTGTTTTATTTCGGCTGGCAGTTGAAAAGCTTGGTGTCGGAAAGAAGCGCTTCAGCTGAAAAGATCATAAGGCTCAGGAATCTTTACGTTCATTTGAAAACTTACTGCAACGAATACGGTTCGTATCCTAGCACGATGGGGAACGAACGCTATTCAAAGGCAGGTTCCGCTTCCGATCTCTTTTTGCTCACCACGATTGGTTACGCCGACGAAGAAGAGATAAACACTAATCTTTGGTCTTACAATGCCAACGCGCTGCCTGATAGCGAAGATCCTCTGGTCTCGGAAAAAGGCGTGAACAAAGGAATGGCAAAGAAATCGGTATATCTTCTCCGCGCCAATGGCGAAATATTGAAAGCCGAGCCGAAAAACGGCCAGCTTCCGATTAGCATCTGCGATTGGGAAAAGCTCAGCGATTGATTTAGCTAGTGGCGCCGCAAAGGAGCGGAGAGCTGCAGAGCGAAAGAAGCACATACCCCTAAGCGAACTCACGGAGGATGCTAATGTTCGCAAGGCGCGCGTAGTCCGTGAGCGAGGGGTATGTGCTTTTTCGCTCAAGGTTATTTGCTAAAATATAAGCATGAGATTTGTCGTCAGTCTGTTGGTTTTGATCTTCGCGATGTCCGCGTTTTCCGCAGGACTTAAAGACGCGCGCCTGTCCCGGCGCGCATTGAAAGGCTTGGGCATAGAGGATGACAAGTTCTCGGAACTTCCTGTCCAGTCTTTGCCGAAAGACGGCTACATCGTAGATTCTTTCCAGATATTGCCGACAGACGAAAGCAACGGTTTTTACCAGATCTGGGACGAAGTGCATCTGGACGAAACTGACGGGCTGGTGAAATTGCTGAAAAGCGACGCAAATTCCAATGAGCTTTGGAAAATCACGCTGAACGATTTCAAGGGCATACAGCGCTATCCTCGGCTTCTCGATTTTTCCGATGGTACGCTTTTGGCGGCCTGGGAAAGCACGAGCGCCGGTACGAACAACGTCAATCTTTGGTGCATGCGGATAGACAAGGACGGTTCTTTTCTCTGGCCTCTTCCCGGCGTTTTGTCCTGCGCTCCGAAAAACCAGCGCAACGTTAGTTTGGCCAGGTTGGCTGACGGGGGAATAGCGGCTGTTTGGGAAGATTACCGCAACGGCGATCCTGATATTTTTTTCCAGGAGATAATGCCCGACGGCAGCCCGGTCTATACGCCCGACGGCGTAGCGATAGAAAAAGTGGAAGGCGCGCAGCTGAAGCCCTGGTTCGTTTTGGATGAAGCGGGTTTTGCCAAAAAACTTTGCTGGGAAGATCACAAGGATTTCAGTTATCCGGTCTGCATGGTCACGATAGATCTGGATGACCTTTCTGTTCCGGAAGCGGGAGCGCTCCCGCTTATTTTATCCCTTGTTTATCTGCTGAGGAAAAGGGCCTAGAATTTCAGATCCAGCGTCATCTGGAAGCGGCCGCTCTCAACTTTTGTCTTCTGGTTTTCCCAGTCTTCCGTGAGATGAAAATAAGGGGGGTTATTGTCAACCGTGACTTCCAGGTCAAGGTTGGCGTTTTCCAAAGAGACTGCGGGAATGGAGACTTTCTTGTTTTTCAATTCTGATGATTTCAGATCAAGCCCGCGCATTTTCAGCTTGATCGTTCCCGGGAGAAGTTCTTTGCCTTGAAAATGCAGCTCGCCTTCCGCGGACAGAAGACCTTTTTCGCAGACCCAGTTGCCGTAGTCCTCTGGCACAAGGTCTCCCAATGTTTCCGCCGGCAGGTCGTTCAGGGAAAACTTCAAAGTCTTTACGTTATTTTCGGTCGTGAGGAACCCTTGGAAAATCGTCGTGGGATTTTCTCTGAGCTTAATTAGCCAGGAAGACTGTGGGTTCTCGGCTTTTTCAGGCGGCACGGCCAGGTCCTGACCGTCCAGTTCGACGATATCCCAGACAAAAGGCTTCGTGCGGCCTTGGAAAAATACGCTGCCGCCCATTATGCTGGCTCTTTTAATGTAAAGGGGATCTTTGCTTTTTTCTTTCTGCGAAAGGAGGTAGGGGAGTTTACCCAATTCCACTTTCTCGGCGGAATAATTAAGCAGAGAACCGCTTTTGCTCAAGGGCATGACCGCAGATTTTCCGGAGAGCGCGCCGATGAAATCGCAAGGCGCCATGATCGTCGCGTTTGTGGCGGAAAGGAAGACGCTGCGCCTTCCCTTTGCCAATTCGCTTTCGTCCAAAGTCAGCACAACTCTTTCCACTGCGGCGGTGAAGCCCATGACGGGATCGACCGCTCTGACTTTCTCGAAGACCGCTTCGGCTTTCGGCAGGGAAAGGTCAAGCTTGCCAACTTCCAGAGGCATGCCTTTCTTTGCGGAATAGGAAGTCAGCCTTTCCTTGACGGCCAGGTTGTCCAGGACGCCGACGGCTATTATGATTCCCAGAAGCAAAAGGGGAACGAGGACCAGAATGGCTTTTAAAACGCGCATAAGGCCTAAAAAGGTGGCTTTTGGATAAGAAAGGGGAAACTATATCAGTCCAGGGGATAACGGGCCGCCAAAACGGAAGCGTTGTGGCCGCCGAAACCGAAGGAGTTGCTGAGGGCGTATTTTATCTCGGCCTTTCTGGCGACGTTCGGCACGCAGTCCACGAGGCATTCCGGATCGGGCTCCTCCTGGTTGATGGTCGGGGGAACGAGGCTGTTGTTCATAGCCAGAAGCGTAGCGATGAGCTCGATGGCGCCCGCCGCGCCGAGTGTATGGCCGGTCATGGATTTCGTGGAGCAGAGCATGACCTTCGTATCTTCGCCGAAGAGGCGTTTGACCGCCATGACTTCCGAGATGTCGCCCAAGTGAGTGGAAGTGCCGTGGGCGTTGATATAGTCTATTTCACTAGCCTTGACGCCGCCCTGCTCGAGGGCTTTGCGCATGGCTATTTCGGCGCCCCGGCCTTCCGGATGGGGAGCGACCATGTGGTAAGCGTCCGCGGACATGCCGACGGCTTTTATTTCGCCGTAGATCTTGGCGCCGCGCTTCAGAGCGTGCTGCAGTTCTTCCAGGACGACTACGCCGGAGCCTTCCGCGATGACGAAGCCGCAGCGCTTGCTGTCGAAGGGACGGCTGCCTTTTTCCGGTTCGTCGTTGAAACCGGTGCAAAGCGCTTTCATGGAGCAGAAGCCCGCTAATCCCATGGAGACGATGCCGGCTTCCGCGCCGCCTGTGATCATAACGTCGGCGTCGCCGAACATGATCGCCCTGAAAGCGTTCCCGATGGCATGGCTGGCCGTGGCGCAGGCGGAGGAGACGCTGTAGTTGGGCCCTTGGGCGTTGTAGCGTATGGAAACGATACCGGAAGCGATATCGCTGATCAGCATGGGAATGAAGAAGGGGGAGACGTACCTGGCGCCCTTATCGAGGAGCGTGCGGTATTGGTCTTCGAAGGTCTTCATGCCGCCGATGCCGGAACCTATTATGACGCCGAATTTGGAGGGATCTTCGTTCTCGGGAACGATGGCGCTGTCGGCTACGGCCTGGCCGGCCGCGCAGACGGCGAACTGCGCGACGCGGTCCATGCGGCGCGCTTCTTTCCCGTCGATGTATTCGCTGGGATCGAAGTCCAGGACTTGGCCGGCGATCTTCGAGGGATAAGGTTCAGGATCGATAATGGAAAGTTTAGTGATACCGCTTTTGCCAGCGGCCAGATTCGCCCAGAAATCAGAAACTTTGTTTCCCAAGGGGGAAACGACACCCATACCAGTTACAACTACGCGGCGCGTGGTATCCATACTCTCTCCATTATTAAAAGACAAAAAAAGGGGAGTTCGACTGAACTCCCCTTGGAAAAATAGCGTTTACTGCTGCTGTTTTTCGGCCAGTTTGGCGTCGATGAAACGAACGGCGTCACCGACGGTTTTGATCTTTTCGGCCTCTTCGTCGGGGACGGGGGCTTCGAATTCTTCTTCGAGAGCCATGACGACTTCCACGAGGTCCAGGCTGTCAGCGCCCAGATCGTCTGTGAAGTTGGCGTCTTCCGTGACTTCCTCCGGCTTGACGCCGAGCTGTTTCACGATGATGTCCTTGACTTTTTCAAACGTTGTAGCCATGTTTTTCTCCTTTGTAGGTATGATAAAACTATATTGATTATAAAAAATTACATTACCATTCCGCCGTCCACAACGATGACCTGCCCGGTGATGTAAGAGGAGAGGTCGGAACAGAGGAAGAGTGCGGTATTTGCTATGTCGTTGGGTTCGCCGAACTGCTTGAGAGCGACCAGCTCGAGCATTTTGGCTTTGACTTCGTCGGATAAGACTTCCGTCATTTTGGTCTTGATGAAGCCCGGCGCGATGGCGTTGGCGGTGATGCCGCGGCTGGCCAGCTCCTTGGCCGTAGTTTTTGTCAGGGCGATAAGGCCGCCTTTGCTGGCGGAGTAGTTCGCCTGGCCGGCGTTGCCGATAAGGCCGACGATAGAGGCCATGTTGACGATGCGGCCGCTTCTCTGCTTCATCATGATGCGGGCGACGGCTTTCGTGCAGTTGAAGGCGCCTTTAAGATTGACTCTCAAGACGGCGTCCCACTCGTCTTCGCCCATCCTTATGAGCAGCGTGTCTTTAGTTATGCCGGCGTTGTTGACGAGAATGTCCAGGGAACCGAAATCGGCCTGGATCTTCTCCATCAAAGACTGCATTTCAGCAAGGTTCGAGACGTCGCCGGCGTAGCCTTCGGCTTTGACGCCGAGAGCCCTTACGGCCGCAACGGTCTCAGTCGTAAACTCTTCTTTCAATTCCACGACGGCGATGTTAGCGCCGGCAGAAGCCAGCTTAAGGGCGATGGAAGCGCCTATGCCGCGGCCTGCTCCGGTGATAACGGCTGTCTTGGAACTCAGATTGATTTCGTATGCCATAATTTTCAAGTGTTATTTAAGAATATTATACCAAAACGCTCCCTCAGATGCTAGCAAGCTCGTCGAGTTTGCCGCAAAGTTGCGTTTTGGCTTCTCTGTCGATTTTTTTCGCAAGTCCGCAGAGCACGTTGCCGGGCCCGCATTCCAAACTAACTTCCGCTCCCAAAGCGGCGATGGCGCGGAAGTCGTCCTCCCAGCGCACGCTCTCGACGATCTGGCGTCCGAGCAAAGACGCGAAGTCCGCGTCTTCAGGATACAGGCTGCCAAGCACGTTGGAGGCGACGGGGAAACTGGCTTTCTGCCATTTCGTTGCTTTCAGCATCGGCAGGAGTTTTTCCCTGGCCGGATCCATGAAGGGGGAGTGGAAAGCGCCGCCGACGGCGAGGGGGATGACGCGCCTGGCGCCCGCAGCCATTAATTCTTCCTGCGCTTTCTCAATGCTCTCCTTGGCGCCGGAAATCACGATCTGCCCGGGGCAGTTGAAATTGGCGACGTAGAGGGAAGGATATTTTGCGCAGATATTTTTCACGACTTCACCGTCCAGCTGAAGGACCGCGGCCATGGTTCCCGGGGCTTTTTCAGCCGCTTCCTGCATGAAGAGCGACCTGGAGCGCACGAGCTCAAGACCTTCCTCAAAGGAGAGCACTCCGGCAGCCGTAAGCGCCGAATATTCGCCTAAACTCAAACCGCCGGCGGCAACGACATCCAGTTCAGGATGCTTTTCCTTCAACGCGGCGAAAGCCGCTAGAGAAACGGTGTAGATGGCGACCTGGGTTATGTCGGTCCTCTTCAGGTCCTCTTCCGGACCTTCGAAGACGGTCTTTAGGAAACCTTCGCCCATAAGGGCTGAAGCTTTATCAAAAATATTTTTCGCGGCCGGGGAATTTTCGTAGAGATCCTTGCCCATGCCGACGTACTGGGCGCCCTGGCCGGGGAAAAGCAAAGCGATTTTTGTCATGATCTTTCAATCTCTTGGGGTTGAATTAGCGCTTCCGCGATGTAGTGGTTGAGGTCGTGCGTTACGATCTCCTGGGCGCGGAAGATGGCGGCGCACAAAGCGTCCGCATGAGAATTGCCGTGGGCTATGATGCAGGTCCCGTTCACGCCGAGCAAAGGAGCGCCTCCGAACTTCCTGACGTCGAAGTGGCGCCTGATCTGCTGGGCCGGGGATTGGGAGAAAAAGCTTGCGAACAACCTAGAAAAACCGTACTTGTTCGACTGCGGGTGGCTTACCATCGTCTGGATGCCGCTCGCCATGCCTTCCATGACCTTCAGAGCGACGTTGCCGACGAAACCGTCGCAGACGATGACGTCGACTTTGCCGAGGAAGATGTCCTGGCCTTCCACGTTGCCATAAAAGTGCAGGGGAGAATTCTTCAGAAGCGCGTGCGCCTCCCGCGTCTCCTTGTTGCCTTTCTCGTCTTCCTCGCCTACAGACAAAAGGCCCACCACAGGATGGGTCTTTTTAAGGACGTGCCTGGCGTAGCAGGCGCCCATTTTCGCAAACTGAACGAGATTGACGGCCTTGCAGTTCACGGTCGCGCCGGCGTCAAGCAGCACGGTCGCGCCGAAAGGACCGGGGATCAGAGTGGCGATGGCCGGCCTGTCCACGCCCGGCAGAAGCTCCCATTCCATAAGGGCGGCTGCGGCCAGGGCGCCGGTGTTGCCGGCTGAGACGATAGCGTCCACTTCTCCGGCGGCAGCCATTCTGGTCGCCACCGCAATGGAAGAATCGCGTTTTTTTCTCAAGGTGACGGCGGGAGACTCGTTCATTTCCACGTTCTGGGAGGCGTGGATGACTCTCACAGGAGCGTTGCTGGCGTTCAAGTCGGAAAGACAAGCTTCGATGCGCTCAGCGTCTCCCACCAGGATGATGTTGGCTTCGGAGTCGCCGCTGGCAAGATACTTCAAGGCGCCAGCGACGATCTCGTTGGGGGCGTAATCGCCCCCCATAGCGTCAACGGCAATACGCATTGCGTAATGCTTTGGAAAGGAATTATTCGGCGACGGTAGCCAGAGCGATCACGCGGCGGCCTTTGTAGAAACCGCACTTCGGGCAGACCACGTGGGGCTGCTTCTCATAGCCGCAATTGGAGCAGGCCAGAGTCTGGGGCTTCGTTAAGGAGTCGTGCGTGCGGCGTTTGTCGCGGCGGGTCTGAGAATGTCTGCGTTTTGGATTTGCCATAAAAATCTCACTTTTTGTTGTTTATTTCATTTTTAATTGTGAATAGAGATTATACCATAACCGCCCCCATAAGTCAAAGCCAAGCCTATTGGAAAATTTGCTAAAATTTGACCATGACTTCTTTTAGGCTGAACTACCTGGAAACACCCGCGCTTACGGTCGAGGAGCAGATCGCTCTGGACAGAGAACTTATGTCCGAAGTCGGAAAGGGAACGCGGACAGC
>JAFSWV010000041.1 GCA_017444325.1 bacterium
CGTGCCCGAATCAGCGAAAAGCTTCGCCACTTCGCCGATCCTCCGGATGTTCTCCTCACGGTCTTCCTTTGTGAATCCGAGGTCGCTGTTCAAGCCGTGCCGGACGTTGTCGCCGTCCAAAAGATAGCTTTGCGCGCCGAGCTTCAGAAGACTCTTTTCAACCTCGTTGGCTACGGTGGATTTGCCGCTGCCTGACAAGCCGGTGTACCAAAGGACGCAGCCTTTGTGGCCGTTCTTGGTTTCCCTTTCCGCTCTTCCTACGCTCTGCTTGTGCCAGACAATGTTTTTTTCTTCGCTCATTTTAGAAATTGGCGTTCTTGGGAGTTCTGGGGAAGGGGATGACGTCCCTGATGTTGGCGATGCCGGTGACGAAGAGGATGAACCTTTCGAAGCCAAGTCCGAATCCGGAGTGGGGGACGGTGCCGAAGCGCCTAAGGTCCCTGTACCACCAGTACTCTTCCTTCTTCATGCCCAGTTCGTCTATGCGGCGATCCATGACGGCGAGGTCTTCTTCGCGCTGGCTGCCGCCGATGATCTCGCCGAAGCGGGGGACCAGGCAGTCCATGGCGCGGACGGTCTTGCCGTCCTCGTTTACCTTCATGTAGAAAGGCTTCAGGGAAGCGGGCCAGTCGATGACGAAGACGGGCTTCTTGAAATACTCTTCCGTCAGGTAGCGTTCGTGCTCAGTCTGCAGATCGTCGCCCCAATTGATGGGGAACTCCCATTTGCGGTCCGCTTGGCTCAAGATCTCCAGCGCCCTCGTATAGGAGCAGCGCTCGAATTCCTGGCCTAATATCTCTTCGAGCTGGGCTTTGAGGCCTGGCTGCACGCGCTGGTCGAAGAAAGCGATCTCGTCCGGGCATTTCTCAAGCACGGTCTTGACTATATGTTTGACGAAAGCCTCCGCTATCTCCATGTTGTCGTTCAGGTCGGCGAAAGCCATCTCCGGCTCCACCATCCAGAATTCGGCCAGGTGGCGCGGCGTGTTGGAATTCTCAGCCCTGAATGTCGGGCCAAAAGTGTAAACATCGCCCAGGGCGCAGGCGTAGTTCTCGGCGTCCAATTGCCCGGAAACGGTCAAAAAGGAGGGTTTGCCGAAGAAGTCTTCCTTATAGTCTATGGCGCCTTCTTCTGTTTTGGGAAGAGCGTTGAGGTCGAGCGTCGTGACTTTGAACATCTGCCCGGCGCCCTCACAGTCGGCGGTGGTAATGAGCGGCGTGTGCACCCAGACGAAGCCGCGGCTCTGGAAGAATTCATGGATGGCCATGGCGGCGCAGTTTCTGACTCTTTCCATGGCGCCTATGATGTTGGTGCGGGGACGGAGATGCGCGATGTCGCGGAGGTACTCGACGGACATGCGCTGCTTGAAAAGCGGGTATTCCGCCGGATCTGCGAAGCCGTAAACTTTGACTTCCTCAGCCTGGATCTCAACGCTCTGCTTGCGCCCTTCAGCCGCAACGGCCTTGCCTTTGACAGCGACGCTGGCGCCCGTCGTCAGTTTCAAAACTTCGCTCTCATAGTTGGGAAGCGTATTGGGAACGACAGCCTGGACGTTGTCGAAGCAGGAGCCGTCGTTTATTTCAAGGAAGGAGAATCCGCCCTTGCTGTCGCGGCGGGTCCTCACCCAGCCCTTGACAAGGACTTCTTTCGTCTCGGAAAAGGAACGGAACAGTTCCTTTATTTTCGTGCGTTGCAATGCTGAAGACATAATTTTATTATGAGGTTAAAAAGTTAAATTAACTTATAAATTATACTAAAAAAAGCGCTCTTTGCGGTATAGGCCGAAAAGGGAGGCGCGTTTTTCAAAAAATGCTAAAATTTATTTATCCAGTATATTTGAGCAAAGAGGAGAAACCATGCCGGAAATAAAAGACACGTCTCCCAGAACGAACATTTACGTTACGCTTCCCGACAGAAGGATATTCTGCGCCCCTTTGGGAACGAGACTAAAAGATATCATCGCCTCCGCCTATCCGGAAGATCCCTATCTTTACCTCGCGGCTCTCTGCGACAACGATCTGCACACTCTGAACTACATCCCTTCCAAGGACGTTTACCTTGAGCCTTTGACGAGGAAGCATGAACTGGGCAGGCTTATCTACAACCGCAGCCTGGTCCTTCTGCTTGTCACGGCTTTCAAGGAGGTTTTCCCCGAGTACAAAATCTTCACAGACTACCGCCGGCCTATGGGCGGGCTTTTCTGCCGCTCTTCGGTCCCCGTCTCCAGGGAAGATCTAAAGAAGGTCGAGGACAAGATGCGGGAGATGGTCGAAGCCGACATCCCCGTTGTCTTCGAGCAGAAGACCATAGAGGAAGGCGAGAAGATCCTCATTGAGGAAAACGAGGAAGACAAGATCTACTTTTTGAATAAGCTCGCCAAGGACGAAAAGAAAGCCTACTTTGTCAGGGTAGGAAAATATTTCAATTATTTCCACGGTCCTCTGGTCATCTCCATGGGATATCTGAAGAGGTTTGCGCTGAGGCCCTCCGCCACCGGGTTCGTTTTGGTACCGAGCCATACTGACATCAAAAGAGCGGAAGCCATGGCTGAGAAGATCACGCTTGTCGACGCCGCCTTCAGAAGGGCCGTAAAACTTGCCAACCAGCTGGAAGTGGGAACGGTCCCGCAGCTGAACGCCATCATCAAAAAAGGCGAAACGCACGAAGGCATACTGGTCTCCGAGTCGGCCCAGTCCTCCCAGATAACCGCCATCGCAAGGGAGATCGCGGAAAGGGGAACGGTGAAACTGGTCTTGATCGCCGGGCCTTCTTCCTCCGGCAAGACGACCTTCTCGAAACGCCTGGCCATCGCGCTGCAGACCTGCGGCATCAAGCCGGTGACGCTGGAAATGGACCGCTATTTCGTGGAGCGCGACAAGACTCCCAAGGACGAGAACGGCGAGTATGATTTCGAGAGCATCCGCGCCATGGACATCGAGCTTCTTGACAGCGACATCAACGAGCTGATCAAGGGGAAAGAGGTGACGCTGCCCAAATACGATTTCATAACCGGGACCAGGGGCGTAGGCCCGAAACTGCGCTTAAAAGAGAGCCAGATCCTTATAGCCGAGGGCATCCACGGCCTTAATCCGCTCCTGACCCAGGGGATCCCGGACGAAAACGTTTTCCATATTTACATTTCGCCTCTGACGCCTTTGAACCTTGACCGTCACCATCACATTTCCACCAGCGACTCCCGCATGATCAGGAGGATCGTCCGCGACGCCAGGACGAGGGGGCACAACGCCGAGCAGACGATCATGAGGTGGGCCAGCATCAGGCGCGGCGAATACAAGAACATTTTCCCGTACCAGGAGCATGCGGACGCCATCTTCAACTCCATGTTCCTCTACGAGCTGTGCGTTCTGAGGCCTATTGCCGAGCCTCTGCTTTTGCAGATAAGACACGAGAGCCCCGCATATCCCAAGGCGCACGGCCTTCTGCATCTGCTGAATTTCTTCGAGCCTATGGGAACGACGCTGATCCCCGAGAACAGCATCCTCAGGGAATTCGTGGGCGGATCGTCTCTGGAGAGATATCTTCCCGGGCAGTTCGAATCATACTGGAGCATCGACAACTGATGGATAAGCGCGTAATCATAATCGTCCTCGATTCCGTAGGCATAGGGCACGCTCCGGACGCCGCCAATTACGGCGACCCGGGCGCTTCCACGCTCGCCCACACCGCGGAGAAAGTCGGCGGTCTAAAGATCCCCAACCTTCAGAAAATGGGTTTGGGCAACATAGAGCCGCGGGAAATATTAGGCTGCCCTCCGAACGAGCACCCGATCGCCAGCTTCGGGCGCATGACGGAAATAAACTGCGGCAAGGACACCACCACCGGCCATTGGGAGATGATCGGCTGCCGCATGGCAAAACCTTTCGCCACTTTCCCCGACGGTTTCCCGGAAGACTTTTTGAGAAGGTGGATGAAAGAGACGGGTGTGCCGGGCTACCTTTGCAACAAACCGATCAGCGGAACGGTCGTCATAAAGGAACTGGGCGAGGAGCATTTGAAAACGGGCTTTCCAATCGTTTACACTTCGGCCGACTCCGTCTTCCAGATCGCCGCGCATGAAGAGCGTTTCGGTCTTGAAAGGCTTTACGAAGTCTGCCGCATCACAAGGGGGCTCGTTGACGAACTGAACGTCGGAAGAGTGATAGCCCGTCCTTTCGTCGGCGCTAAAGCGGACGATTTCACGCGCACTCCCAGAAGAAGAGACTATTCGATGAGGCCTCCGTCTCCGAATCTTCTGACGCACCTTCAGGAAAAGGATCTGCCTTTCTACGCCATCGGCAAGATCGAGGACATTTACGCGAAAGTGGGCGTGACGAAAGCCGTCCACACCGTTTCCAATGCCGACGGCATGAAAAAACTCATGGAAGCCATAAAGGAACAGAAGAACGGATTGATCTTCGCGAATCTTGTGGACTTCGACATGCTTTACGGCCACAGGCGGGATCCTAGAGGGTACGCCAAGTGCCTGGAAGAATTCGATGAACTTCTGGGGCCGCTGCTCCTGGGTCTCGGGAGAGACGACTATCTCTTCATTTCCGCCGACCACGGGCTGGATCCCACCTACAAGGGGACTGACCACACCAGGGAGATGGTGCCTCTGCTTTTCTATTCGCCAAGTCTTGCTTCTAAAGACCTCGGCACAAGGGAAACCTTCGCGGACCTCGGGGCGACGGTCGCTAAGATCCTTGAACTTCCCGATCTCACATTCGGAAGGAGCGTCATCGCATGAAAACGCCCGTTGAAGTGATAGAAATAAAGAAGCGCGGCGAAAACATAGCTCAGCGTGACCTTGAGGATTTTCTTGCCGGCTACATGCAGGGGTCTGTCGCCGATTATCAGATGAGCGCTTTTCTGATGGCCGCCTGCATAAAGGGGCTTTCAGAAGAGGAAGTGGTGACCATTACAAGCTGCATCAAGGAAAGCGGAAACTGCCGGCCGAAAGAGAATTTCGGCAAGCCTGTCATAGACAAGCATTCCACGGGCGGAGTGGGGGACAAGCCTACGATCGTTTTGCTTCCGCTGCTCGCTTCCATGGGCGTTCTCGTTCCGACGCTGGCGGGCCGCGGGCTCGGCCATACGGGCGGAACGGTGGACAAACTGGAAGCTATCCCCGGCCTAAAGCAGCAGTACTCCTGGGCTGACGCACAGAAACTTTTGGAAAGGAACGGCGCGGCTTTCCTGACGCAGAGCGACGACATAGCGAGGCTCGACAAGAGGCTCTACGCTCTCCGGGACGTGACCGGCACGGTCGATTCCATAGGGCTGATCACTTCCAGCATCCTGGGGAAAAAGCTATCCGAAGAGCTCGACGGTCTTGTGCTGGACGTCAAATACGGCAGCGGCGCTTTCATGCCTACTTACGAGGACGCGCAAAGTCTGGCCTCGCTGCTTATGAAAGTCTCAACTTTTATGGGAACGGAAGCGAAAGTTTTGCTGACCGACATGAACGAGCCCTTGGGCGAATGGGCCGGTAACGGCGTGGAAGTAATGGAAGCCCTTATGATGCTCAGGGGAAAAGCGGTCGAGCGCCGCTTCTACGAAGTGACCATAAGCCTTGCGGAAGCGATGTATCAGCTCGCTTTCCCAACCGACAGCAGAAATGTCAGGGAGAGACTTGTTGCAAGGCTGCAAAGCGGCAAGGCTTATGAAAAATTCCTCGACATCATAACGGCCCAGGGCGTTGCTAAGGAAACTGCGGATAATCTCGATGAGATCCTCGCTCCGCCGGAGCTAATCGGCGTTGTGAGATCCGATCGCGCAGGGTATGTCAGTGAAGTTAACGCCCATGCCCTGGGAACGCTCCTCATCAAAATGGGCGCAGGCAGGAGAGTCTTGAGCGACGGGATCGACCACAAGCCGGGCTTGAGATTTTTGAAAAAGAGAGGGGACAAGGTGGACTCCGGCGAAGCGCTGATGGAAGTTTACGCTTCGAAGGAGATCGAACTTCCGCACATATCCGAGATCTACACCATAACAGATGAGGACGTGAAGCTTCCTCCCTATGTCAACAGTTTGGAAAAATCATGATGCTAGAGTATGACAAAATCAGACAGATCTGCGCTTTCTTAAGCGACAAGTGCGAAGTCGAGCCGCAGGTCGCCGTGGTCCTGGGCTCGGGGCTTGACAAGTTCAGCGAAGCTGTGGAGCCTATCAAAGAGATACCTTATTCTGACATTCCCTACATTCCTGTCTCGACCGTCCAATCACATGCCGGCTCCCTGCTGGTCGGGAGACTGAACGGCAAAGTGATCGCCGTGATGCGCGGAAGAGTGCATCTTTACGAAGGAAATGCTCCCGCGGATGTCGTGAGGCTTTTGCGCTCGCTTATAATTTGGGGCGCCTCGCATGTCATACTGACGAACGCCGCCGGCGGCATAGCGCCTCGTCTGGAGCCGGGAGACCTTATGCTGATAGAGGACCAGATCAACAACCAGGGCGTCTCTTCGCTGACCGGCTTCAACGACGAACGCATGGGGACGCGTTTCCCCGACATGACGACTCTCTACGACGAGGATTGCAACACCGACATAATGTTCTGCGCCAAATCGCTGGGCATAAAGCTGCACCGCGGCGTTTACGCCGGCATGCACGGCCCGGCCTTCGAAACTCCTGCGGAAGTGAACATGCTGAGGATAATGGGCGCAGACGTCGTGGGAATGTCAACTGTCCTGGAGGCGGAGGCGGCCCACCACATGGGCGCCAAGGTCAGCGGCATTACGCTCGTATCCAATCCTGCGGCGAAAAAAGGCGGTGAGAAGATCACGCACGACAGTGTCGCCAAAGCCAGCGCAAAAGGCAGCATGGCGCTCATAAAGCTTCTTTCCGCTTACATCTAGCCTTTTGACATATCTTGGGGGTTATATTACAATATCCACCAAACATTAATTTTAACCGTAATAATTTGGAGCTCCGAGAAAGATGATTCCCAGCCAGGTTTTCTTTACTAAGGGTGTTGGCGTCCATAAGGACCGCCTCAGCAGTTTTGAAGACGCGCTGCGCATGGCAGGCATACAGGCTTGCAACCTAGTCACGGTTTCAAGCATCCTTCCGCCCCGCTGCAAGATCATTCCCAGACACAAGGGCATCGCCCTGCTTAATCCCGGAGAGATAACCTTCACCGTCATGGCCCGCATAGACACCAACGAGCCGGGGCGTCAGATCGTCGCTTCCGTAGGTCTTGCCCAGCCCGCCGACGGCAACCATTACGGTTACCTTTCAGAGCATCACACCTACGGTGAAACGGCCGAGACGGCAGGCGAGTACGCCGCGGATCTGGCCGCCACCATGCTCGCCACGACTCTGGGCGTGGATATGGACCCGGACGCCGACTGGGATGAACGCAAAGAGATGTACCGCATGAGCGGACGTTTCGTGAGGACCACGAACATAACGC
>JAFSWV010000042.1 GCA_017444325.1 bacterium
GAAAAGTGCGCTGGTCGCCTGCTGGCTGAAAGCGCCCTCCGTCCCCTGGCAGGCCACGGTGGCATGGGAAGGGAACTCATTGGGAGCGGTGGCGAAGGCCCTGTTTATCTCCCTTTCCAGTTTGCTTTCTTTCAGGATCATGCGGCGCTCTTTGGCGCGGGAGAGGCTGAAGATGTCGTAAAAGAGCATGGCGACCTCGTTCTCGAATTCAGGTCCGGCCTTGAGGGCCACTCTTTTAAGGATCTCCCTTTCCCTTGCCGGATCGCTGACGGGAACATTGTTCTCCTCTTTGTACTTGGCGATCTCTTTGACGAGCTCGAAGCGCTTCAGATAAAGTTCAACTAGCTTATCGTCGAGGGCGTCGATCTCTGATCTTATGTTTTCCTTGTCCATAATCTTCTTTTGGGTTTATTTACATGTACTTATATTATACCCTTAACGGCAAGCGTAGGGCCTGACCGCCTTTATCGCCTTCATAGTTTCGGCGAACATGGCGGGCGTCTGGCTCTGGGCGCCGTCGCACTTGGCCTTGGGCGGATCGTTGTGGACTTCGATGATAAGTCCGTCCGCGCCGATAGCCGTCGCGGCCACCGCCACGGGGTGCACGAGCCTGGCGACGCCGGTGGCGTGGCTGGGATCGACCACCACCGGAAGGTGCGAGAACTGATGCAGGAGCGGCACCACGGAAAGGTCGATGGTGTTCCTGGTGGCGGTCTCAAAGGTCCTGATGCCGCGCTCGCAGAGGATGACATTGGGGTTGCCGGAAGCCATGATGTACTCGGCGCTCATGAGAAGCTCCTGCAAGGTGGAGGAGAGGCCCCTCTTCAGCAGGATGGGCTTCTTGGTGTTGTGGCCGACTTCCTTCAGGATGTCGAAGTTCTGCATGTTGCGGGCGCCGATCTGGATGACGTCCACGTCATTGAAGTATTCGAACTGGGAGAAGTTCATAAGCTCGGTGACGATGGGGAGCCCGGTCTCCTTTTTGGCGGCCATGAGCATCTTCAAGCCCTCCACTCCAAGGCCCTGGAAGGAGTACGGGCTGGTGCGGGGCTTGAAGGCGCCGCCTCTCAATAGCGTCGCGCCGGCGGCCTTGACCGCCTTGGCCACTTCTATGATCTGCTCTTCGCTCTCCACGCTGCAGGGGCCGGCGATGACCTGGAAGTTGCCGCCGCCGATCTTGGGACCGCCGCAGTCGATGATGGAGTCGTCCGGATGGAACTTGCGGTTGGCGGCCTTGTACGGGTCGCCCACGCGCTGCACGCTCGCCACCACGTCCAGAGCGGAGACGAGGTCGATGTCCAAGTGAGCCACGTCGCCGACGCAGCCGATGAGGGTTTCATGCGAACCGACGGAAATGTGCGGGTCGATGTTGTGAGCCTTCAGCCAGTTGATCAGATTGTCGACCTGGCTTTTTTCGGCGCCTTGCTTGATAAGTATTATCATAGTTTTTCCTTAATGGTTGATTATTATTTTCTCTGAAAAAGAAAGAGCCCGGCTTTGCTCAAGCCAGGCTCTTCTTCGTACTCTGAATCCACTTTTATTCAATTACGACAAGGTTCCCCCAGCTTGAGAAAGCTCGGTGTAATAAAAGTAGAACCAATAGCCGAAATTGCGATTCATGTTCAGTAGTCCGTGATTGTTCGGCGACTATAGTAGCACTTTAGCTTTCATTTTGCAAGCGATACTTTCCGCGGAAAAGATTAACCGGTGGATTTTTATCCGGAATATTTGCTAAACTTATAGAAAATGTTTTCCCAAGCAACCTAGAAAGGAGACTAACAATGAAAACTGCGAAACAGCTTTCCGTTTTCCTGGAGAACAAGCCTGGCCACGCCTACAAGATCTGCAAAACTTTGGGCGACGCCGGCGTAAACATCTTTACTCTCTCGCTGGCCGACACGAACCAGTTCGGGCTTCTGCGCCTTATCGTTGAGAAACCCGAAGCGGCCGGCGAGGTCTTGAAAAAAGCGGGAGTGATCGTCAACATAACCGAAGTCCTGGCGGTCAGGATAGACA
This sequence comes from bacterium, assembly GCA_017444325.1. Classification (GTDB taxonomy): domain Bacteria; phylum Auribacterota; class UBA3054; order UBA3054; family UBA3054; genus UBA3054. Next base: position 2,017 of record JAFSWV010000042.1, read on the forward strand.
ACCGCCCGGGCGTTCTGGCCAAGATCTACGAACTGCTCTCCGCTTCGGAAATCAACCTGGAATACGCCTACGCCTTCGCCATGAGAAGGATCTTCCTCTTAAGAGTGAGCGACAACGAAAAGGCTTTCCAGATCCTAAACGAGAACGGGTTCACGCTTCTTTCCCACGAGGAGCTCTTCTCCGGCGAAAACGAAAACTAAAAACATACCAATATGGACAAATCAGCTTTACAAGCTTTAGCGAAAAAAGATTTCATGAGCCGCGACGAACTGGAATCCATCCAGCTCAAAAGGCTTAAAAACGTCGTCTCCCACGCCTACAAGAACCAGGCGCTCTTTAGGTCCCGCATGCAGGAGAAGGGTCTGGACGACACCTGCATCAAGGAAATGAAGGACATCCAGAAGCTGCCCTTCTTCAAGAAAGTCGACCTTAGGGACACCTATCCCTTCGGGCTGCTTTCCGTTCCCATGGAAGACATCATAAGATTGCAGGCCAGTTCCGGCACAACCGGCTCCCCCATCGTCATCGCCTA
>JAFSWV010000043.1 GCA_017444325.1 bacterium
CTTCTTCGTCACGAAGGCGTCGCCCTGGCCGTAAACCACGCAGGGAGCCTTAGGATCGATAGCCCTGGCTTTCATGACGTTGACGGTGTAGTAGGGCGCCGCGTCCGGTTCCTCTATTGGGAAGACCGTTCCCGCGCCGTAGAGGTAGCGGTAGGAGACCGCCACGTTCTGGGCGTCCAGGTGCAGAAGCATTTCCTTGCTTGACATGGCGTAGCCGTGCGGCCTGGAGACCGTAGAAAGCCAGTTGACGTTCTGGGTGTAGCGTCCCTCGCAGGTCTTGGCCCATTTCTTCTTGAAGATACCCTGCGACTTCAGGAAAATGTCGTTGTGGCTGACTTTGTTCTCCTTGGTGGAGACGTTCTCGTGGTGGACTATGGTGGCCGCTCCGCAGCAAACGGTCTTGTAGCCGGCCGCCTTGGCCCTCAGGCAGTAATCCGTGTCTTCAAAGTAAGCGAAAAAGTCCTCGCAAAGCAGACCGACCTTGTCTATGACTTCCCTTTTGATGTAGGCGCAAGCGAAGACGACGCTCTCGACTTCGGAATTATAAGGATACTGGTTCAGGTTCGCTTCGTTAGATGCCACCTGCTGGCCCCAGTAAGGGCCGACCGGCATCCAGGCGCCCAGATGCTGCAAAAGCCCGTTGGCCCTCACAAGGCGGCAGCCAACCACGCCGACATTGGGCTCTTCGTAAGCCGCTTCCTGCATCTTGGTGAGCCAGTCGCCCTTCTCTTCCAGGATCTCCGTGTCATTATTGAGAAGCAAAATGTCGGAATCGGGAGGAGTTAATTTAATGGCGACGTTGTTGCCCTTGGGAAAACCGAGATTAGCGTTGTTGAAAACGCATTTTATATCTTTGAGGCTTTTTAAGTACTCGACCGTTCCGTCCGTGCTGCCATTGTCGGCCACATAGATCGTGTAATCGGGATGCGTCGTGTAGCGCCTAAGCGTATCCAGACAGCGCTTGGTATAGCTCAAGCCGTTCCAGGTAAGAATTATTATTGATACTTTCCGCATATTTTCTGCTTATCTATCTATAAAAGATATTATAGCAAAAAATGGTGCGCCATCTCAGCCGTGGGGATGGAATTTTTTGTGCAGTTTCTTCAAATGGCTGTATTCCACGTGCGTGTATTTTTCCGTAGTGACGACGGAAGAATGGCCGAGCATCTCCTGGACTACTCTCAGGTCGGCGCCGTGGATGATGAGATGCGTGGCGAAGCTGTGCCTAAGCACGTGCGGTGAAATGTCTTTCTGTATGTCAGCTTCCTGGGCGTATTTTTTGATGCGCATCCAGAAGTTTATCCTGGTCATGGGCTTCCCCAAGCGCGTCAAAAAAGCCTCTTTTCTCCTTGGCTCCTCGGTGCGAGTCGCCAGGTATTTTTTAACCGCTTCGCAAGCGACCTTGCCGATGGGCACGATCCTTGTCTTGTTGCCTTTGCCAGTCACCTGAAGATAACCTTCGTCCAGGTCCATTTCGCCTTTTTTCAGCTTCACCAGCTCGCTGACGCGCAAGCCGGTGGCGTAAAGGAGCTCAAGCATAGCGGCGTCGCGCAAGCCGCTAGGAGTGTCTTTGTCGGGCGCCGCCAGAAGGCGCGACACCTCCTCCTCGGTCAAAACGTGCGGCAAAACTTTCGCCAGTTTCGGCGATTCTACCAGTTTCGGAACGTCTGTCTTAAGCTGCTTTTCCTCGACGCCGAAACGGTAGAACATCCTAAGACTGATGAGTTCCCTGGCCGCCGTCGAGGTCGCCACGCGCTCCTCGTAGCGCTCGCCAAGGTAATCCGTGATGGTGTCGGGCGTCACGTCGTTCCAATCGGAAAGGCCTTGCTTTTCACAATAGGCGGCGAAGCCTACCAAATCGCTTCGGTAGGCTTCGCAGGTATTGCGCGCCAGACCTTTCTCAACGCGCAGATATTCTTCGAACCACTTTATGGGCGGCCCGAAGTTGTTTTCAGGCAGTTTGCTTATTTCAGTTTTCCTTTGGCGTTCTTGCCCTGCTTGACGTCCACGCTCATCGGGAAGCTGCCGGAAGCGACCCAGACTTTGCCTTTCTTGGCGGTGTCGGTAGCGGAGGTGCCGATCATAGCATAGCTAAAAGGCAGGAACATCTGGCGGGCCTTGCCGGTCTCGGAACTGGCGGTGAGGCCGGTGGAGCCGATGATGGTGGCTTTGCTGACGGCGAAAGTAACTTTCATGCGGCCGTCCGGCTTCATCTTGATATCAAGTTTCTTGACGCCGCCCTTGGGATCGACGACTTTGTGGAGGCGCTGGTTCTTCTTAACTTTCACTTCCGTTCCGTCGCCGGGCAGGAAGAAGAGGTCGTGGCCCACGAAGAAAGCGATGTCGAAGTCGGAAAGATTCGCCATCACGGAGGCATGGTCGGTCATATCGATGCTGAAGGCGATCTTCAGGGTATCGGTCAGCGGCTTTTTGAATTTCTGGCTGAAGCTGACTTTCTGGTCGGTCAGAGTGCCGTAGCCCTTGAAATAGACTGGCGCGTTGTCAGTGTTGGTCAGCTGCTGGATCTCGGTGTTGTTTCCGCCGATCATCAGCTTCGACGTGAGTCTCACGGCTTCTCTGTCCACGTTCTGCTGGGGATAGGCGAGAGCCGCAGCCATGTTCGGCGATTCGTTCGTCTGAACTGTATTGGGCAGCACGGAAGTCTGCACCTGCACAGCCACTTTCTCCATATCGCCGATCATGTAGCTGGAAGGAGGCAGGGACGAGCAGCGGCCGGTGAAGCCCACGTAGCGGTCTTTCGTTTCCTGCGTGCAGACGACATAGTTCGCGGTGTTGTAAGGCTCAGCGTAGTCGTTCTCTATAGTGCCGTAAACGTCAGCATCCACGTAGTGGGCGACGTTCAGGTTCGTGCTCTCGCGGGAAGTGATGATGTTGACCTGGTTGACCACATTGTTCTCTTCCGGAATATTCGCCACTGTGAAAATGAAGAGGTTCGAGAAGATCCCAGAGCCGTAGCCGACAAAGAGCTGGCTCTTGGGATAGACTTTCTCCGAACCCGGGATCCTCTGAGTCTCAACGGTCGTGCCGGAAGATTTCAAACGCATGGAAGCGTCGCTGACATTGTTGTTCTGCATGTCAACTTTGTAAGCCAAAGCTCCGACTTTTCCGTCGCCGTTGATCTCCACCTGGATATTGGTGTTTTCCAATATCGCGCCCAGGGCCATGCCGCAAAAAACAGCTATGGCGCCTAAAAGGTAAACCTTACGCATAATTAATCCTCTCCTACAAGGGTTAAACGTTTGTTTGATTATTATTATGCCATTGTACCATATATAGTGGAAAAAGAGCAAGGCTTCCCCAAGGTCTTGTCCCTCCACCCCGGGGGGAAGACCGTTTTGACCTCTAAAAACCCTATTGATAGACTATTTATCTCTAACATAGTGTATAATGAAATTGTAAGAACGTACTAACAAGGAGACTCCCTATGAAAAACAGATTTTTCTTCGGTCTTTTGGCGGTCCTCATTGCCGCCTCTGTTTGCGTTTATGCAGAAACTATCACTATGACCAACAAGAAGACCTACACCGGCGAGATCCTGGATATGGACAACGACGGCGTTAAGCTGAAAGACAAAGCCAAAGGCATGACGGTCTTTTTGAAATGGGACAACATGACGCTTGCCTCCATCAAGGAGCACAATCCCGACCTCTACGAAGTGAAGCTGGCCGAGAGGAAAGCTGAGATCGAAAAGCAGAAGAAGGAGCTTGGTCTCGTCAAATACACCAGTCCTGAAGGCAAAGAGATATTCGTCACTCCCGAACGCAAGACGGAGCTTGAAAACCGCGCCAAAGGATTGGACCTTTATCAGGGCAAATGGCTTCCCACTAACCAAGTCGCCGAACTTAAGCTCGAAGTTGAGATGAAGAAGCAGGGCAAAATCAAGTACGACGGCAAGTGGTACAACGCTGAAGAAGTCCAGGATATCGAGACTTTCAAGAAAAACAAAGGATTACGAGTCGGAATGAAAGCCGAGGAAGTCAAGGCTGCCTGGGGCGAACCGACCAGCGTCCGCAAATCCGCCGACTTCTCTTCCCGCAAACGCGAGATGTGGATCTACGTCAAGGAAGAGCAGGAAGTGGAAGACAGAGTCGTGATGGAACAGGATCAGGTCCTGCAGATCATGACCAACCAACCGGTAGAAGATTTTTAATTAACAATAAAAATAAAGAAAAGGAGATAATCTTATGTCCAGACATCCCAGCTTCGGGCGCGGCGGCATTACCAAAAAGCGCAACGTCTTGAAACGTCTTGAGCGCATTGACCTGCTCAGAAAACAGAATCGTTACAAAGAAGGCCAGACTGTGTACGGCCTGCCCAAAACCAAATTCGAACAGTAAGGAAACATGAGAACACCCGTTATTGCCGGCAACTGGAAAATGAACAAGACCGTTGCCGAAGCCGTGGCCCTGGCCTCTGAAATAAAGGAACGCGTGGCCGGCGTTGAGAACGTCAAAGTTATCGTTTGCCCCGTCTTCACGGCTGTCAAATCCGTGGCCGACGTTCTGAAAGGCTCGAACGTCAAAGTCGGCGCCCAGGATATGTACTGGGAAACTTCCGGCGCTTATACCGGCGAAGTGAGCGGCGAAATGCTCCTCGAAGCCGGCGCTGAATACGTCATCATCGGCCACTCTGAACGCCGCCAGTATTTCGGCGAAACGAACGAGACCGTCAATAAGAAACTCAAAAAAGCCCTCTCTATCGGCCTCAAGCCGATCGTCTGCATCGGCGAAACTTTGGCTGACCGCGAAGCCGGCACGACCGAAGCCGTCGTCGGGAAGCAGGTGAAAGAAGGTTTCGTCGGCCTGACCGCCGAGGAAATGAAGGGCACCATCATTGCCTATGAGCCCGTCTGGGCCATCGGCACCGGCAAGACCGCCACGGCCGAGCAGGCCGAGGCCGTCCATGCCTTCGTCCGCAACCTCGTTGCCCAGCTTTGGGACAAAGAGACCGCGGATGCCGTCATAATTCAGTACGGCGGCAGCATGAAGCCCGAGAACGTCGCTTCCCTTTTGGCCCAGCCCGATATCGATGGCGGCCTTATCGGCGGCGCGGCCTTGAAGGCTGATTCCTTCGAAAAACTGGTCAAGTTCTAATCTGACCAAAACAAAAAGCCATGCCGCAAAAGGCATGGCTTTTTTTATTCCCACTTCAAAGGAGCCACTATGAAAAAAGCGACTGTTTTGACACTTCTTCTTCTGACCGTTTCCATCCTCCAAGCCGCTCCAAAAGAGAAAGAGGAAGCGTGGATCCAACAATGCAAAAATTTTAAGATCTTCGGCATCTCTCTCGGCATGACGCCGGAGCAAGTGAGGTTAGTTTTCCTGAAAGCTCCCAAAACTTCTCTTTTGCCCTGGTCGGAAACGATGCCCTACTCTTCACAATTCCGCTTTGATACCGACACGCACTACGGACCGCTCGATCCGCCTCTCATGCGTTTTCTGGACTTCGGCTTTTCTCCCATCATGACAAATATTCCTCAGCGCGCCCAGCTCAGAGTGGTTTATGACAATTCTTATGAAAACTCCTATCCGCTGAGTGAGGCGCACAATCCCTCCAACGGCACGGTGGAAGTGCTGCCATACATAAGTCACAGGGCTACTTTCCACGACTACATTGTCACGACGAACACTTCGTTCCTGACTGTCAATAAACTGAAAGTGCGCGACAGGGCCAATATCAAAGTTTATTTCAACAAAAAGCACAGAGCGGTTGCCAGCGGCGTTGATCTTCTCAACATGAAGGATGAAGATCAGGAAAAGGCTTTCAAATACATGAACGACAATTACAGCAAGCAGATCAGCCTTTCCGACCAGTACAACTTCACCTTCGAATGCCCGCAGGCTCCGAACGTCATGCTGCAGTCCTGCTGGACGAACTATTACACCGCGCCTGAAGGCTTATCTTTCAAGATCGCGCCTCCCCAGTATTTCCGCCGTTGGAAAGGACAGAATTTCTATTATCATGATGTTGAGTACTTCAAAGCTTTGGAAGATAAAAAGCAAAAAGATCCTCTTCTGGACTTGCTCTGATGACCAAACCGAAAATATATTTGAGCGGCCCTATCATGGACGCTGATCCGCACGGCGCCAGGGAATGGCGCGCAAAAGCCAAAGAACTCTTAGGCGAATCTTTTGAGCTTCTCGATCCCATGCGCCGCTCTTTCGTTGACCGCGCCGTGGACTCCGCCAACGAGATCGTGCGTTTCGATCTTCAGGACGTGGACGACGCGGACGTCATCCTCGTCAACTATTCCAAGCCCAGTATAGGAACCGCCATGGAGGTTTTCTACGCCGGGCATGTAAAAGACAAATTCATCGTGGCCTTCTCCCCCTTCACCTATCAGGACTGCAGCCCGTGGATGGTAAAATACTGCACCAAGATCCTGCCCTCCTTGGAAGAGGCTGCCCAATACATCAACACTAACTTCGCGAAAAAATGAAAGGAATCGTATTAGCCGGCGGCGCCGGAACCAGACTTCGCCCCCTCACCACCATTACCAGTAAGCAGCTTCTGCCTGTCTATGACAAGCCGATGGTCTATTATCCCCTCCAGACCTTATTGGACGGCGGCATAAAGGAGATCCTCTTCATCGTCGCGCCCGAAAGAGCGGCCGATTTCATGCGCCTTTTGGGTTCCGGCAAAGATTTCGGCGCGGAGTTCTCCTACAAGATCCAGGATAAGCCCGAGGGCCTCGCCCAGGCTTTCATCATAGGCTCCAACTTCATCGGCTCCGACGACGTCACGATGATCTTAGGCGACAACATCTTCGTCGGCAACGACAGTTTCCTGCACGATTCCATCAAGACTTTCAAAAGCGGCGCCAGGGTTTTCGCCAAGCGCGTCCCCGACCCGGAGCGCTTCGGCGTCGTGGAATTCGACAAGAACATGCAGGCTGTGTCGATCGAAGAAAAGCCCAAACAGCCCAAGAGCGATTACGCCGTGACCGGCCTCTACATCTACGATAACTCCGTCGTCGAGAGAGCCGCCAACCTTAAGCCCTCCGCCAGAGGCGAACTGGAGATCACCGACCTCAACAATCTCTACCTGAAAGAGAACGCCCTGGACGTCAGCATCTACGAGGGCGAGTGGCTCGACACCGGCACTTTCGATTCGCTTCTCGACGCCGGCATCATGATAAGAAACATGAAAAAATAAAAAGCGAACAAGAAATAAAAAAGCCTTCCGCGAGGAAGGCTTTTTTTATTGCTCGTCCAGGACTTTCGCTTTTACCGAGCCGTCCGACATCTCAACGGAGAAGCGCGCTTTCTTCTTCAAGGCTTCCGCCGAAGTTATCGCTTCGCCCGCTTCGTCCTCTAAAATGGCATAGCCGCGCTTTAGCACCGCCAGCGGGCCTATTGCTTCCAAAACACTCTTGTAGTTTTTAAGCTTGCTGTCATAGCGCTCGAGCTTGACGTCCATTTCCCTTTTGAAGCGCATGTCGAGGTCGTCCACTTTCTGCATGAGCGTTTCCACGATGTGCGTAGGCTCGCGCAGGGCGTAATGCTTAAGCAGCGTCATAACGGCCTCGCATCTGTCGTCGAGTTCGTCCGTGACGGCGTCGTTCAATCTTTCGCTGAGGTCCAGCACCGTTCCCTGCCAGTCAGACAGAGGCTGGACTACCAGTTCCGCCGCGGCGCTCGGAGTAGGGGCTCTCAGGTCCGCTACAAGGTCCGCTACGGTCCAATCGGTCTCATGCCCTACTGCGGATACGGTCGGGATCTTAGAGGCCGCTATAGCCCTTGCTACGCCCTCGTCGTTGAAACACCACAAATCTTCCATAGAACCTCCGCCGCGGCCCACTATCAATACGTCAATGGGAGTGTCCGGATGCTGCTCGTTGTAGAGATTGCAATTCTCTATGGCGGCGATTATGGAAGCGGGAGCGTCCTCGCCCTGCACTAATGCCGGAGCGAAGACCAGCCTGCACGGGAAGCGGCGGAACAAAACGTTCTTGACGTCGCGCAAAACCGAACCGGAAGCGGATGTGACGAAGCCTATGGTTTTTGGGAAGATCGGCAGCGGCCTCTTCCTGTCTTCGGAAGTTAAGCCTTCCTCTTCAAGCTTTTTCTTCAGCGCCTCAAGCTGCAATTGTTTGGCGCCCAATCCGCAAGGCTCCATATCCTCGCAGATAACCTGATAGCGGCCGCTGGGAGGATAAATGTCCACTTTGCCCCTGACCACCACGAGCATGCCGTTTTCAGGCATGAATTTCAAGCGGCAGTTGGTATAGCGGAACATCACGGCGCTGATCTGCGTGTTTTCGTCCTTTAGGGAAAAATAGTAGTGTCCGGAGGACTGTCTTACGAAGTTGCTGATCTCCCCCACTACGAAGACGGAAGCGAAATTATCACGCAGAAGATGCTGAAGCCTCTCCGTCAGTTCGCTGACGGTCTGGGGCTTCAGCTCGTCTGTTTCCTCCTCGGATTCCGGCTCAGAAACAGAGAACTCCCCGGGCTCTTTGAAGAGATCGAGGAGTTCTTCCTGATGTGCCTTTTTCTTTCTAGGCATAAAGTGTTAGTTGATGGTCTGCATCTCAATGACCAGGCCGCCGTTGGTCTTCTTCATCGGGCTGGTCTGGGGAGTAGAGGGCGCAGAAGGAGCGGCAGGAGCAGCAGGCTCCGTCTGCTGAGGAGCGGTCACCTGGATCTCCATCGACTGGGGCTGAGGAGTGACGGTCACTTCGCTCTCGAAGAAGCTCGGCTGGGTCGGCTGGGTCGGCTGAACGACCGTTTCTTCCTTCACTACGACTTCCGGCTGCTGCAGCTGCACGAAACCGGTTCCATTGAGTTCGTCAAGTTCCGTCTGGGCAGCGGACAAAGCGTCAGCTTTTTCTTTGGCTTTCCTTGCGGCTTCCTTGGCAGCTCTGGCTTTGGCGACAGCAGCTTCCTGAGCTTTCTCGGCTTCCTTTCTGGCAGCTTCGACTTTCTTCTGAGCGGCAGCCTTGGCATCGGCAACCTCTTCCTTGGCGGCTTCCTCTTCGGCAGCAGCTTCAGCCTCTATGGCGGCGGCTTCAGTTTCCGCGGCGGCGAAAGCGGCCTCTTCAGCCTGGGCTTTCTTTTCAGCCTCTATGGCTGCCTGCCTTTCGGCTTCGGCTTCTTTCTCGGCTCTAATGCGGGCAATTTCCGCTTCTCTGGCTCTCTTTTTGCTGGCGGCCGTCTGGAAAGAATAGACCGCTTCGTCGACTACGCCTTTGACCTCATCAGCCTGGCTGGTAAGACAGGCGAAGTCCAAAGAGTAGATGTTGTCGTCGCCGCAGATGAAGTAGCCGTAGTGCGTGACGTCAACGGTAAGGAGCGCGTTCTCAGTGGAATTTTCCTTGCCGCTCCAGACGTAGGCTACGGACGGTTCGCCGCTGATCTTAACAAGCTGGGGAGCGCCGAGCAGAGCGCCTCTGCTTTCCAGGCTTTCCTTCAGCTTAAGGGCCGTCTCGCCTTTTTCCATATTGAAGGGCCTGAGGGCGTCGATGCGCATCTGGCTCCTGTAACCGCCCTCGTTGGGGGCCACGGCCATGATGGTGTTGGGCATGGTGTCGTCGCCGGGCACAACGTCCCAATCGGAGGGAAGCGTGACCGAGCAGCCGTTCTCAAAATCGATGGTCCTCTGAGTCGGAGCGGAAGAACAAGCCGCCAGAAGGATCACCGCGAAAAGTACCAAAAGAATGTTTTTCATAAGCGTAAGCCTTCGATGTTGATTAGACTTCTACTATTTTACCAAAAACTCCCGTCTTAATGCTGAAAACTAAGCAAGCTCTCTCACGGCTGGAGACGTTTTGCAATAATTTCCCCTTGTTTTGTTAAAATGGATAGAACTATTATCACGATTAACCTGGAGACCCAAAATGTCCTATCTAGAACTGCAAAGCGTAAAGCGCCGTTTGCACGGCTTCCTTCCAAGAATCTCAGCCCGAAGCGTCAAGGCCAGAAAGGAAGTAACAGAAGTATCCATTGCCCCTTGCGGTTACAAGGAAAGCAACACTCCCCCGCCCGAATCGGCGTTCACTCCCTACGAACAGGATTCCGTCTGGGCGAAGACCAGGGAAAATCACTGCTGGTTCCGCGTAAAATTCGACGTCCCGAAAGAGTGGGGCAAGGAAAACCTCTACCTCAACATCAAGCCTGAAAGGGGCTGCGCCTGCTTGACCACGCAGTACACCGCCATAAAGGACGGCACGGCCATCCAGGGCATGGACAGCAACCATACGAAAGTAAAGATCGAATCATCTGACAAGGAGCTTTACCTTTACGCCTATTCAGGCTGCCCCCACGACCACGTCGTCACTTTCGCCTGTGAACTGCAGCTCATCGATCCGGAAGTCGAAGCTCTCTTTTACGACCTGAAGATACTGGAGAACGTTTTGAAGTTCGCGGATGAGGAAAGTCTGCTCGTCGCCCAGGCTAAGGACGCCGTCAACGGCGTTATCAACAGACTGGACACCAGAGATTTCGAAAGCCCGGAATTCGACAAGACTGTCTGTGAAGCGAGGAAATACCTGAAGGAAGACTTCTACGGAAAACAGACGCCCATAGACGAGGCCGTTTACAACATCGGCCACACCCACATCGACGTCGCCTGGCTCTGGCCCATGCGCCAGACGAGGGAAAAAGCCCAGCGCTCTTTCGCGACCGTCATCGCACTGATGGAAAAATATCCCGAGTACAAATTCATGTCCTCCCAGCCGGCCTTGTACTACTTCGTCCAGCAGGACGACCCCAAGCTCTTCGAGAAGATCAAGCAGCGCGTCAAAGAGGGCCGCTGGGACATCGAAGGCGGCACCTGGCTGGAAATGGACTGCAACCTGACTTCCGGCGAGAGCCTTTGCAGGCAGCTGATCTTCGGTCAGCGCTACTTTCTTGAAAACTTCGGGCGCCGCACGCGCTCCCTCTGGCTCCCCGACGTCTTCGGCTACGCCGCCGCGCTGCCGCAGATCCTGACTCAGGCCGGCGTCGATACCTTCGTCACTTCCAAGATCAGCTGGAACGAGACCAACAGAATGCCCTGGGACATCTTCGAGTGGCAGGGCATCGACTGCACCAAGATACTTTCCTACTTCATCACTTCCCAGGACAGCGAAAAGGGCAAGCCCGCTTCCCGCTATACGACCTACACTGGCGACACGCTTCCCTCTTGGCAATTCGGCACCTACCGCCGCTTCGTTCCCAAGGAAGCCTGCGACGCCGTCCTTAACACCTACGGCCACGGCGACGGCGGCGGCGGCCCCACAGCCGAAATGATCGAGTATGTCGAGCGTCAGAAAGACGGCCTCACCACTCTTCCCAAAGCCAAATTCGCCACCGCTACGGAAACGCTCGAAAAGATCCACGAGAAAGCTAAATCCTGCGAACTGCCCGTCTGGCGCGGCGAACTCTACCTGGAGTTCCACCGCGGCACCTACACTTCCGTCGCTGGCGTCAAGAAAGGCAACCGCCGCGCGGAATTCAATCTCCAGACCGTCGAGAACCTGGCCGTCATAGCCCAGCAGTTCGGCCTTGCGAAGTTCTCCCAGGAAGAGCTGGCCGACATCTGGCGCTGCGTCCTTACCAACCAGTTCCATGACATTCTGCCCGGCTCCTCCATCAACCTCGTTTACGACGTGACGCTGAAAGAACTGGCGGACTGCAACGCGGCCCTATTGGACAAGAAGCAGAACTTTGCCAATCTCATCGCCGGTAAAGTCAAGGCTGATCAGAACGGTCTTCTGATCTTCAACCCCCACGGCCTTCCCATCAGCGCCAACGTCAAAGTTGGCGGCGTCTCCGCGCTCGTCAAAGACATTCCCGCCCACGGCTGGAAAGTCGTCCCTGAAGCCGAGGTCGTAAGCAAGAACACCATTTCCGCCACCGAGACTTCCCTGGAAAACGACAAAGTCAAACTCTCCTTCGACGAATACGGCCGCATAAGTTCCTTCATCGCGAAGGAAGAAAAGCGCGAGCTGGTGGAAGTTGGCCAAGCCTTCAACACGCTGAAATTCTACGAAGACATCCCGGAAGTTTACGACAACTGGGAGATCAAGGACTACGCCACCGAAAAAGGCTGGGATCTTGGCAAGCCCGTCGAGACATCCATTGTCGAAGACGGCTCCCGCAAGGGCATCCGCTTTACCTTCGCCTTCGGCAAGTCAAAGCTCACCCAGACCGTCTATCTGACGGAAGGCAGCGCCAAAGTCGATTTCGAAACGGAAGTTGATTGGCAGGAAAACGAGAAGGTCCTCAAGGCCGAGTTCCCCACCAACCTCATTTCCGACTACGCCACCTACGACATCCAGTTCGGTTCGGCCCGCCGTCCCACCCACCGCAACACCAGCTGGGACCAGGCCAAGTTTGAAGTCTGCGCCAACAAGTACATGGATCTCTCAGAGCCCGACTTCGGTCTGGCGCTTTTGAACGACTGCAAGTACGGTCACTCCTGCCTCGGCGGCAAGATGGCCATAACGCTCCTCAAGAGCTCCAACGATCCCGATCCCGACTGCAACCGCGGACCTAACACTTTCACTTATTCTCTGCTCCCGCATAAGGGCGGCGCTGAGAATCCCGAGATCCTGAAAGAAGCCTACGCTCTCAACGAGCCGCTCTTCGCCGTGCCTGTCGAAAAGAAAGACGGCTCTCTCCCCGAAGAGTATTCTTTCATCACCTCTTCCACGCCCAGCGTCGTTCCCGAGACCGTCAAGGCCGCCGAAGACGGCAAGGGCGTCATCGTTCGTCTCCTGGAGACCAAGGGCACCCATACGGATGCGGCCTTAACTTTCGGCACCGCGCCGAAGGCTGTCACCTTGACGAACATTCTGGAAGACAACCAGTCTGAGATCCCGGTCAAGGACGGTAAGATCGATCTTACCTTCCATCCCTTCGAGATCAAGACCATCAGACTGAAATAAAGAAAAACAAAAACCAAAAAAATAAGCGCGCTCCTCGGAGCGCGCTTATTTTTATATTTTGGATTTCAGACCTGAGATCTCTCTTGAGTCAAGTTTCGTGAAAGCAAAGCACTTTCTTCCCAGATCCTTGATTGAAGCTCCAATAAGGAAAAGTTCTTTGTCGTCGATTATCAGAAAACGGTCGTGAAACTTGGCGCTTTCCCTAACGACCAGATCGCCGTACTGTTCGTTAAACTTCTTGATGTCGCTTGCGGCCAATTCATTTCCGCGCTTAGAAGTCACGATCTCAAGGCTTACTCCTTTGCCTTTTTTCGCCAGCATTTCAAGGGTCGTTATGTCAACATAATTATCGATCAAAAGAATAGATCTTTTAGCAGACAAAATAAACTTAGTCAAAAGTACATCGGCATCGAAAACCTGTCCGTCATAAAAAACGCCCTGCCTTGGCGGAAGCGAAGTCCTGACAAAAAAATCAACGCTTTCCTGAAGGTTTCCTATATGAGCATCGTGTTCATTTAATTTTTCTTCAACTCGATCAAGGCGTTTGTTTAAAGTGTATCCTCTGAGAAGATGTTCCCTTAACACTTTTGTCGCCCACTGTCTGAATCTTGTGCCTTGAATCGATTTCACACGATATCCCACTGATATAACCACGTCAAGATTATAAAAAGCAACATTGTATTTTTTCTGATCAGAAGCAGTATATGCAAATTTTGCATAAACTGATTTTTTATCCAGCTCACCTTCATGAAAAATATTGCTGATATGTCTGGCAATAACTGATTGATTCCTTTCAAAAAGAATTACCATCTGCGCCTGCGTAAGCCAGACAGTTTCGTTTTCAAAACGAACGTCAAGCTTTATTGTCTCATCAGGCTGATAAATTATAATCTCGTTTTCCATATTGACGGGTCATTGGGTAAACTTTTATCAAATCTACCGCATGATAGGAAAACTTACTCATGAAAACAAGCTTTTTAGCTTTTTCTACATATTTTAGAAGCTAACGTAATCTATATAAAAAAGAGACGCGCTCTCGCGCGTCTCTATTTGTTTGTTGCTTTTTTATTTTGTTTGTTTATTTGAAGTTGGGAAGGAATTTC